>NZ_JBHUCX010000012.1:0-22637 GCF_042678105.1 Alicyclobacillus fodiniaquatilis | reverse complement strand
AACATCGCTGTTTCAACCATTATTTGCGGATTTTCCAGTGGATTCTTGCGGGAAATTCCGCTTTGTCCCTGTTTTCGTCACCTCAATGCCGAGAGGCTATTTTAATTTGTCTATCATTCACAAAGTGACACCATCTTTAAAAATAGCAATCTCTCGATATCCGCCCCGCTCGCTTGCAGTCTGAACATCGCCGGATGCTACGGAAAGGATGAAATCAAACAACGAATCACGAAGTGTGTCTACTGGGACCCCCTCAAGAAGCGGACCGGCGTCAAAATCGATCCAGTGGGTCTTGCGAAGAGCCAAGTCCGAGTTCGTCGAAATTTTCACTGTTGGCACTGGCCCGCCAAACGGCGTGCCGCGCCCCGTCGTGAACAGAACCACATGAGCGCCAGCGGCTGCCAAGGCAGTTACGGAAACTAAGTCATTCCCCGGTGCCTGCAACAGATTTAATCCTGTTTGAGATACGCGATGTCCGTACGGGATTACATCCACCACAGTTGCATGACCACCCTTCTGTGTGCAACCAAGAGATTTCTCTTCAAGCGTGGTGATCCCCCCCTGTTTGTTTCCCGGTGAAGGATTCTCATAGATCTGTTGACCATGGCGCAAAAAGTATTGTTTAAAATCATTGATTAAGGAAACTATCTTTTGATAGACTGCATCATTCACTGCTCGATTCATCAGAATCGTTTCCGCCCCAAACATTTCAGGGACTTCCGTCAGAATGGTTGTGCCACCTTCCGACACAACGACGTCTGACAGTAAACCAACTAAGGGATTTGCCGTGATCCCTGAGAATCCATCCGATCCACCGCATTTCAATCCAATCTTCAGCTTTGCAATCGGCACCCGTTCCCGCACAAATTGCTCGGCATATTCCACCAATTCTTCAATAAGATCTAATCCAGCTTCGATTTCATCATCGACTTCCTGCACTTTCAGAAAACGAATCCGCTCAAGCGAATCTTCGCCTAAAATACCACGGAAGGAGTCGATCTGATTATTTTCGCACCCGAGTCCGACAACAAGTACGCCTGCAGCGTTTGGATGCTCTGCTAGAGAGGCAAGCAATCGTTGAGTATGAGCGAGATCGTCGCCTAGTTGCGAACAACCAAATGGATGAGGAAAGTGATAGACTCCATCAACTCGGCCATGAAATCTCACATTCGCTTCTTTAACAAAAATTTCACACGTTTTATTGATGCACCCTACAGTATTTAAAATCCAGATTTCATTACGTATGCCCACTTCTCCATTGGGTCTCACATATCCCTGAAAAACACGTTCTGTAACTTTAATAGATTCTGTTGCCGGAACCTCAGGCACATGGTGAAACGTATTCTCCTCGATGCCGTCCAATCCGGTCTCGAGATTGTGCGTATGTACCCAGCTTCCAATCAAAATATCTGTTTTTGCTCGGCCAATTGAATAGCCGAATTTGTGTACATCCATTCCTCGCTTGATAGGACAAATTGCAATTTTATGGCCTTTCATTACATCATCGTTCAATATGATGGTCTCATCAGCTTGATTGTGAATTCGAATCGATTCTCCCGCAAAAAAGTTTCGAACTGCAACGACCACGTCGTCTTCAGGGTGCAACTGAACCACTTGGTTCAAAGACTTATTCACCGGATTCCCTCCAATCCTTTCAAATGGTTTTGAAATTGATCGCACAGATTGTCCGTGCCGCTGAAATCCTGCCCCCAGATCCGTGCATTGGAGAGGCGTTCAGTGGTGAGCTGTAGAACGTATTCAAGGAATGAAGGCAAGATCCGTACCAGAAACTTACTTATGCTATTCATGGCGATATCGAGTAGTCGTGTCCGGAGAACCATCGAAATGTACGAACAGTTTATACAAAAATTGCGTTACACGGGAAAAGATTGCGGACATCTGTCTTCAAACACACGCACCACCAACGCATAGATACCGTCTTGAGTCTTCAGGTCGCGGAGCTTTTCCGCCCCGCTTGGACGAGGTTGAGTTAAAACGATACTCCCATGATACGCGCCTTGCTTGTGAGCCTCGTGAATCATCCAGTCAAAAAACCTCGGAGAAAGTTGCGCTATTGAGTTGCAAAACTTTGATTGGTGACTCTAACATGGAATGGTACAGTGCATATTCGGGCCTACTCGTCTCAAAATGATTGTGATTCAGTACCTTGTATGACATCAGAGAGCCGCCCACCTTTACAAGACGTTGGATGGAAGTTTATAAAATCGCGCTGCATTATAGCCGAATATGTTTGCCCTCTCCGGTTCCAACAGCGTCTCTGGGAGACTGGAATTCGCCAACTGCCATACGTCATCGTAGGACGCAGCGAGCAAACACACAGGCCAATCACTTCCGTAAATCACTCGTTCCGCTCCAAAGACTTCGATAATATGAAGGACATACGCAGTAAAATCACTCGGCGCCCATTTTTCACGCTCAGCCTCCGTAACCATACCGGACAATTTGCAGTAGATTTGCGGATAAGATGCAATTTCGGCCATATGTTCCTTCCAAGGCTGGAGGGACGCATGTGCAATATCTGGTTTGGCGAGATGGTCTACAACCCCACGCATCCTTGGCACAGCCTTTAAAAGTTTCAGCAGAACCGGAAGTTGGCTTGCTTTCACTAATAGATCCACGGGCACATTCAACTTAGCGTACTCTCGTAGTGCATCAATTACATTGGGCCTCAAGATCAAGCTCGGATCTTCCATGTCCTGGATCATAACCCGGAACCCTACAAACTTCTTGTACTGAGAAAAACGGTCGAAGTGTTTCCTATGGAAAGGGTCCGCTAAGTCAAACCAGCCAACTACGCCCACGATGGTTTCTTCCTGTTCACTGAGATGCAACAAGAACTCAGTTTCTTCTACTGTCGGCGCTGCTTGCACCACGATCGTCTTATCAATACCATGAGACTGAAGGTGTGGCGAAAGGTCTCTTGGAAAAAAATCACGATATAATACGTTTATGTCGCGCGTAATCCACCCGTAGTCGTTCCGGTTGATCCTCCAATAATGTTGGTGAGCATCGATTCGCAAGTGTGCACCTCCCAGTTGGGCAAATTCGGAATGACATCAAAATCCCTAAAATACGGCTTTACATTTGTCCACATTCTTCAATCACACCATAATCATACTGCCTAATCAGAGTATTTAAATAGCTAAAACCTCCATTTTTGTACTGTTTTTTAAGCTGGTGCAGGCGATGCATGAATACTCGTGCCATCGATCGCGAGATTTACGAAACCCAGAAATTGCTCTCGAACTGTGTAAAGGAGGAATGTCTAAGCAAGAAACGAGTTGCGCGTTATATGCAACGTATGGGACTAGTCACAATATTTTGAATCGAGGACATCACTTGAGGAGCAACTCTGAAGGTTTATATCGTGTTCCCATTTGCCAACACTTCAACTCATATCAACTGAAGACTGCTGAAGGTGAGTTTTCGTAGTCTTTAGAGGTGTGATTTTTGCTCACACCTCTAAAGATAGATTTCTGAAACAATTTATGGGTATCAATAATTAAATCCATATATTAAAGAAGCATCTTTGCTTCCATCCCTCCGCTTTCGAGTTGGGAAATAGATAATGTATCTTTCATTAATCACATCCACCTGCGGGATAAAATGTATATTACCTCCCTATTTAGTAAATCTATTCGCTTCGGGATCGTCAATATCAAAGCCAATGGCCCCTAGTTTTGTCCAAAGATCAGCAGGTATGTGATAATTCGAAAGCTCTAACGTTTGAGCGATGCGTTCCGGCTTGGACACACCCACAACCGTGCTCGTTACACGCGGGTCACGCATGGAGAATTGAAGCGCTGCTGCCGCTAGGGGTACGTTGTATTCCTGACACACTGCTGCCATCTCGCGAGCGCGATCAAGCACAGACTGCGGTGCACTCGTATAGGCATAGCGAGCGTAAGCATCGGGACCTTTTGCCAAAATACCACTGCCATAGGGGGCGGCGTTGATGACTGCAACACTTAATCGATTTGCAACTTCAAGTAAAGGCTCTGCGGATCGATTGAGTAGAGTATACCGATTGTGAGTCTCGACGGCGCTGAACTCACCCGTTTCCACATAACGAATGAGCATGTCGATTGGTCCACCCGATATACCAATGTGATCGATGATTCCCTGGTCCTTAAAGTTTTTTAATACTTCAAGTGGCCCTCCGGAGGCCATAACATTTTCAAACGTGGTATGTTCCGGATCATGAATATAAACATACTGCAATTTATCTAGCCCCAGTCGGAGAAGGCTTCCTTCAATAGAACGTTTGATTTGTTCACCGCTAAAGTCACCAGTCTGCAAGTTACGATCCGCTTTAGTGGCAAGTACGAAGCCCTCCGGAAGTCTACCCATCTCCTTGATAACCTTGCCAATACGGCGTTCGCTTTCACCGTCACCATAGGCCGCGGCTGTATCGAGGAAGTTGATAGAACTGGCAAAAGCAGCACGAATCGTCGCCAACGCAATTTCTTCCGGTACGCTGTAAGTAAAGGTTTCAGGCATATCACCGAGTGGAGCAGCACCGACACAAAGCGGTGTGACAAACAGTTCAGTGTTACCAAGTGGTCGACTGGATAGTATAGTTTTAGACATAGGACAAACCTCGCTTCTTCTTAAAAAATAAATAGATGTCGATTACTTACTTCAATCAATCAGATTTTTACAGACAGGTGACTTCGATGCCAGCGATCAGCTCCGATTCCGGCTCCTTCTGACACGTGGACAACGTGAAATTTTCTCACAGAGGACATTCCAATGTACTCACCATTCGCCTTTCCTGAAATTGACGATGAGGTCTTGGTCGTGCCATCTGATTTCAATTAACGAAAACGTTCCTGACTCATAGTCATAGCCATCTCCTGCATCTTCGTAAATTACGAATTTCCCGGATGCCCCGGGGTAAATCCTTAATTTAATGATTGGAGAGCAAGTCTGTAGAAGACAATGGTACTATCTACGCCCAATAGATAAATCAACTATCTTGGCAGTCGGTTACGTTCATCAAGATAAACTTTTCATCAAAATACCATGTGGATGGCTAGGCAAGCTTGGAGGATGATGTCAACAACAATCGCATCACACGCACTCTCTTGCCAACTATCATTTACTGAGTCCAGTCGTCTTAACATAGGACCAACCATTTTGCTTTCCATCTGTGCCAACGCTGAGTTATCAATGTTCAACGCTTCGATATTCCCTTAAGGACATTAGCCGCTACGGAACAATAACATGTCCCGTAGCGTTAAAATCCGACCTGTTGCACATGTACATTTCAGCAAACATAGAACTACGAGTGGACCAACATTCGCCTTTTGTCAATTCATCATTTAGATGGTACAAGTTGAATACTCAGTAAAGGCAGCCCACTCAGGTTTCTTCCGTTGATCTTAATGGCTTTCAGTTCTGTCTTACAATGCTCAGCTTTATCTATACGGACGCGTCCTACACTTATTGAAAGCCTCTCGTTCGGCGAACTCCCAGTTGTATGATTCTCTACCTGACATTCTAGAGTTTGGCCGTTGATAACGATTTGAACTTCATGACCATAGTCCCATTTCTGGTTGTTTGGGCCGCTCAGTACAGTAAGTTCAACGTCATATTCCCCCGTACGGGTGGCAATATAATCCCAACTAAGCCAATCGTCGGAGTAGAACCAGTCTTTTATAGCTCCTGACCGAGCAAGACCTATCGTGCTGTTTCCTGCATTCTTATGAATGGATGCCTGCGTGGCAGAAAGTTGGATAACACCCGAGTCATCCTGGATAATCGTTTGATCCACGCTGGGTTCGCCATCTATCTCGACAACCAACACCGTACAATATGGATCAGGAGTTATTTGAGGTAGCTCGATTTCCATCCGGTCATAACCCAACGCATGGTCCTTGTATTGCTTATACGTTATTTGGCAATTGCGATCGGAAAGAAGATAACATCCTTTTACTTGATTTCTCAAACCAACGAGAGATATGACCTCTTGCCAATCATACACGTGAAAGTATAATTGGTCTTCCTTATATGTGACCCTGCCCCATTGAGGACGTTTTACAAACGGCGAACCTTGGGTTCCATATATAGCTTCACCATTGACGCTCATCCATTTGCCGACGATTCTCAAACGTTCCTGTGCTTCTTCAGGTATCACACCTTCGCCAGTGGGACCTACATTTAACAAATAATTCCCGCCCAAACTCACAATATCCACTAATTGATGGATGAGTTCTTCTGGTGAACGATACTCATTGCCTGGTTGTGAATAGTAGCCCCACCACGTGCAGATGGTCATGGGTGTCTCCCAGTCCACACCAGCCGGGATCCCCGGTATTTCGCAATCACCTAGACTCATGTAATCATAATCTACTTGTTCATCGTCAGATACACGACTGTTTACGAGACAGTTTGGCTGTATTTCCCTAATCCAATCCACCAATTCCTGGGCTTGATCTGGTCGTATCATGGACGGTGTGTCGAACCAGATTATCCCTATCGGTCCATACTGGGTAAGAAGTTCTTTAAGCTGTGGTTTATCAAATTCATCTATATAGGTTTGGAGATTTTTACGCCACTCTTCGCGGTAATCCCAAAAGTTACCGTAATTGCCACACCAGTTTGGTCCATTCACCTCAAGGCTTTGGGCATGTGGATGGTGCCACTCACGAACATGGGAGTAGTAGAAGCACAGCTTTAGACCTTCACGTTCGCAGGCCAGTGCCAGTTCTGTCATGACGTCACGTCCATAAGGGGTACTATCAACAATATTAAAAGGGCTCACTTGTGTATTAAACATGGAAAAACCGTCATGGTGCTTGGCAGTGATGACAATATATTTCATGCCTGCGTTTTTAGCCAGTCTTACCCATTCTTCTGCATCAAATCGGGTAGGGTTAAACTCATTTGCGAATTTTTCATACTCTCTTACAGGAATTCTCTCGTTATACTGCACCCATTCACCTCTACCAAGCTGGCTGTAGAGGCCCCAATGGATGAACATGCCAAACCGACTTTCCCTCCACCACTTTTTTCTTTCTTCTGCTTTCATACTAGCACCTCATTCACTTTATCTTGATATCTTGTTTTCGTATTGGAAAATAGACAGTATAGGTTTCGTCCTCGATATCCATTAAGCTGATAAACCGAAAGTTTCTTATTTGATTAACCGTCTTGTATGAACCATCACACCAAAAACTGTGATGTCTTTCGTTGTGCGGAATCAGGAGCGTTTCCGGGCGTTCCTGATCTCCCTCTAAGAGTCGCTCTTCATCGACCAGGCCGGCTAAAACGATGGGTCCATCCATAAATGCCACAGTACCAGGCTGGTCTGGTACTGGTACTGTCGTAATTTTCTTCGGAAATTTAATAGAAATCGTGTCTCTATACCACACCTTGCTGATTCGGAAAAACGAGTTTTCACTGCTCACAATCGGATTGGTTTCACCATTTAACTCAATAATCGGTTGTTCATTCACCCACCAAGGGACTCGAAGCTTTATCTCAAACTCGGTCGGTTTGTCACATTGTATCTGAAGCTCATAGACATACTGGTTCGGTCGCTCACTTGGGCTCTGCGGCCGATGAACGTGTTGGATAGAGTCGTGTCCTTCATCATTAAACGTCTGCATGACCATTGTTCCGCTTTGAGAAAGTTGGTTAAGCTGTACTTGTACGTTCGTTCCGCCATAATGCCATGAGGTCCTGGATGGTATATACTGACTCACCACGAAACCACTTTGGTCCTCGTGGAAAATAGCGTGATCGTATGAAGCTTGCGCTTGTACCAAAGTACCATGACAGCACCAAAAATGATTTGTCTCGCTCCCCCACACTTTTTTGCTACCGGGTTCCATATCCAGAAAATAGGAAACCATTCCTGTTTGCTTGCTTTGTTGTGCTAAAACTCCATTCAGAAGATTTCTCTCCCAAAAATCCGCGTATTTCGCCTTTCCGGTCCAGCGGTACAGCACCTCCGCCAGACGCATCATGTTGTAAACAACGCAATGTTCCTGAGCGGATCCGAGTCTTGATGCCAGTTTATGCGGCGGCGTCCAAACCTCCCCGCAAGACACTCCGCCAGTACAATATGTGCCACGTTTTTCGACTGCCGCTTCCCAAAAGGCAAGCGTTACGTCTCTCCATCGCCTATCACCCGTCACTTCCCAGACTCTCGCCGCGCCTAGTATTTCGGGAATTTGTGTATTCGCATGTTTGTTAGTCAAGACATCCTCACCACGTAAAAGCGCATCGAAGAATCTCGGACGATCATAGCGGTACATCAACTCCCGATGCCTCTCATCTCCAGTCGCCGCATATAAATTCGCCCACGCCTCCAACATACCACCGGTTTCAAAGTCCAAAATACAATTCATCTGTTCGCGATCGAAAGCTTCAGTCCAACGATAAAACCAATCGGCGAATCGGATCGAAATAGATAACGCTTCCGGTATGTTCATAAGTCGGTTCACATCGTATAAACCTACAAAAAGCTTATGGACCGTGTACTGTGGAGCCCAAACCTTCTTACCAGCTGCGATGCGATGCATGAACGTTTCCGGAAAGGCTGCTACCCATTCCCCTCCATTCGCGACTTGACAACGGGCAAGTTCTCTTACAATAAACGCGACCTTTGCTCGAATTTGTTCGTCCCCGGTCTGCGCGTATACATTCGCTGCAGCAGACAACCAGTGGCCTAGAAAATGGCCACGTAACTCACAAGTTGGCGCTTCCCAGCCCCAATGCCAAGTTGAGGGATGGTCCTGGGAAATATCCGGACCAATGGATGTGCCCGCACTGCCGCTGTAGCTCCATAACCCAGCTTCTTGATAATATGTTCTGAGCAAATTGGTTGAACTTAGGCTCATCAGGTACTTCACGTTCAAATCAAACCGAGCCATGTAAGGACTGGCTAACAACTTTACAATGCCAGGCTCAAAATGTTGCAAGGTGTGTTGTTGAAGAGTTCCAACTGTATGCGACGTTGTCATTGGCTATTGCTCCTCTCTGAAATTTGATTGAATCATGTCCAATCACGAAATGGTACAAGATAAGTTGCCTACCACCGCTGTCAACCTTTTATCGTTCAACCAGCGGTACACGGCAGCCACTTCCCATGTGTTTCACCGCAATCGTTACAATGTGCCACAATGTCATCACCACACTTGTTTACTGGAACGCTTTAAGACCCGAACGTCATAAGCAGGTAGATGGAGTTGAGACGTCTTGGTCTCGCCAGATATAAGATCCTTGAATATATCGGGTGGCAGTTCGATTGTGCAATCTGATGACTTAAAGTTCATTATGAACACATAATCGTCGATCCCGTCGGTACGTATCTGAGCAGTGACACCCTGTGGCAGTTCGGTGTCAATACCGCGAAAAATTCCTGTGTTCCGAATTAAAGCATTCATGAAATCTGCATTAAACGACTCCTGCCCCCGGGCCGCAATGTAATACCCGTATCCTTTGCCATACCGATTTAAAGTAAGCGCTGCCCGCTCAGCATAGAAATCATCTTTGTATTGTGCAAGTGATTCAGCACCCTCTAAGTGAACGAGGTCGCATAGTTCACTTACCTGATATGACCCGGTCATGCCAAGTATGTTCCCAGCTTGCATCGCAATCTGGTTTGACTCTTCGTCAATCAGTGAATCGATTTCTTCGGACCAAATCCCTAGAACCTTTCGTAATGGGCCTGGAAATCCACCAAGGAAACAAAGGTCATTCTGATCAACTATTCCAGACCAATAGGTAGTGACAAAAATGCCTCCCGCTTCGACAAATGCTTCAATTCTCTCGGCGACACCAGGACGTACCATATATAACATTGGAGCAATGAGCAATTTGTATTTCGAAAAGTCACAATCCATATCAATGACGTCAACTGGTACACCATTCTCCCACAATGGGCGATAAAATTGCTTTACCGTTTCCTCATAGTGAATTCCGCTGTTACGGGGCCCCTGTGCACCTTTGATAGCCCATCGATTTTCCCAATCGAAGATGAGTGCAACTTCGGGATTTACGGATGTTCCAATCAATTCTGTCAAATTCTCAAGCGTTTCACCAACAGTTTGAACTTCTTGGAAAACACGAGTATGTTCGTGCCCTGCATGATCGACAACCGCCCCGTGGAACTTTTCACTGGAACCACGGCTCTTCCGCCACTGGAAATATTGAACGGTATCCGAGCCATGTGCAATCGCCTGCAACGAAGAAAGGAGATGCATACCCGGGCGTTTGAGTTTACTGACTCGCTGCCAATTTGTAGTCGAGGGTGTACTCTCCATTAGAATAAACGGACGCCCACTTTTAAGAGAGCGATTGATATCATGAATAAACGAAAACGTGGAAGCCAGTTCGATATCATCCTCCGTTTCATGCCAGGTCGGGTACGCATCCCATGAAATGACATCGAGAACATCAGCGAATTTCCAATAATTGAGCCCTTCGTAGATTCCCATAAAATTGGTGGTTACGGGCAAATCAGAGTTGACTACACGGAGTGGTACAATTTCATGCCGACAAAAGTCAACGGTTTGTTCCGTTACAAATCGCTTCCAGTCCAAAGCGAGTCCATGTACGCTTGTTTCCCCATGTGGAGCAGGGGATTGAATTTGCGACCAATCCGTTACTGTGTGACTCCAAAATCCAGTCCACCAAGCATGATTTAATTCATCTAAAGTCCCATATTTCATCTTCAACCAGTTGCGAAACGCTTCTTGGCAATGCTCACAGTGACATTCTCCTCCATACTCGTTGGAAATGTGCCATCCAATGACAGCAGGATGATGGCCATACCGCTGGGCCAGCTTTTCGTTGATGATGGCTACTTTTTCTCGATAGATTGGTGATGTATAGCAGTGATTGTGCCGCTGACCAAACAGATTGCGTACACGATTCGCTTCGACCCGCAACACTTGCGGGTATTTCTCCGCCATCCAGGCCGGCCTCGCTCCGCTTGGCGTTGCCAAAAAAGCATAAATTCCGTTTTTCGCGAACTTATCTAGAAGCTTGTCCAACCATTCGAAGCGAAACACACCTTCTTCCGGCTCGAGCGCCGACCAAGCAAAGATACCAACCGACATCACGTTGCAGTGTGCCATTTTCATCAAGCGAATGTCTTCCTCCAGCACCTCTGGATACTTCTGCCACTGGTCCGGATTGTAATCTGCACCATGCAGGAAGAAAGGAGCTTTAAGACTGATAGGAGGGTATTTTCTACTCATTCCATCACCTTTTCTTTAGATTTATTACTCGCTATTACACCTCTAAATTCACGAGGTCCAACCCAATTGAAGCGTCCAGTAGCGCATTGCTATTCGTTAACGAGGTGTGTTCCCCCCGACCTTTTAGGACTTTGACCCCGTATGGTTCTAACTCTAAGGAGGCTCCTTGACTTGGTCCCTGCAGCGTTTCGTTCATCGAGACCGGAGTGGATACCATTTGCGTCGAAGGCGTGGTGTTCACGTACACAATGGTGTCACCAATTTGCCTAGCTATCACTCCGTGCGGTGTGTCTGGGCCCGGTGTGATTTCCAACTCCTTGTAGAAGTATCTCAACAGGGCACGTATGAGCTCTAATGTCGCAGGAACAGCCACGTACACTGCGCGCCCCTTCCCATAGAAGTTATTGGTCACTGCAGGCAATTTCTGTCCAAGGTTTGTGAATGTCGCCAGAACATTCGCGGTCGTCGGCTCCAGAATTTCATAGTAGTCAATGGGAAAGTCCAACATTTCATCTTCCATTTGAATTCCTGGACATTCTCGACGCAGGTCCATTTTCTGTTTTTCAAGCCCACCTTCATTCATGTCAGAATAATGGAAAACTGGTCGTTCGAAGGCATTCGCGCGTATTCCGAAAACATCACTTAGACGTCCAGGCATCGGTACATCAAATACACGATTGTTTTCGTCCACTTTGGCAGAATAAGCAGTCATAATCACTGTTCCACCGTGTTCCACATACTCCCGAATGTTACCCGCACAAGCCTCATCCATGATACAGTGCCCTGGCACTATCATGACCTTATAGTCCTTTTCCACATCTCGTAGGTCGATGATATTGCAATCCACATTGTCCTCACATAATGCCAGGAAAGATTGCATGACCTGATCCAAGTACCCTGTTTGGTAATAAGGTTTCTGACCTTCTGAAATTTTGAAGGACTCAAATGAGTAGGCTAATGCAACATCTGGTTTACCCACATAAGGAAATCCGACAAATTGTAAGTTCTCTATTTCCTTTGCAAACTGTTGAAATTCATCTAATTTTCGGCTGGGAGTGCCATCATGATCGAGTAATCCATATAGGTACTGTTCCTCACCACCTAGCATTGTTCTCCAGGTCCATGCACAAATGGCTTCTGCACCAAACAACAGTGCCAAGTACGCATACATTCGCAGTCCCCCTCTTGGAGGGGCGTACGCACCAAAGGAACCTGTCTGAAATTCTAGACACCAGATGGGATGGTCCCTCTCACCGATCCGATGACGAATGGTGAAACAAGCTCCAAACAAAGCATTTGTGTCTTCCGGATTGACCCCTGGGTAGAACCCTGCTCCAGGCAAATCAAAGATGTTTTGATATTCTTTTAAATAGTCGAAACCAAGAGCTGAGTTTTCACCCCAATGATTGGTGGCTTCCCTGGAGTTGGGGGCATGTTTCCTGACAATGGCACTTAAGCCATGGAGATACGCAAGTTGCTCGTCTGAATAAAATCGCCACATATCCAACATGCGTTCAGGTGCTCCTGAAACAGCACCTGACACAGGAAACTCAGCATCCTCAAAACGATTCAGCCGTCTGGACCATCTTTGCGCTGCCCATGCGACATTTAATCTTTCTATGCTCACATATTTTTCGCTTAGCCACTGAATAAATCTCTGCCGGGCCTCGTCTGAGTATGTGGGAATTCCACACCCTATCTCATTACACAATCCAAATGCAAACAAAGCAGGATGTCCTTCATATCGCTTAACCAAAGTCTCTGCAAATCTGTAGGCATATTTTTGAAACGCTGGATCTCCTACATCTTCCATGTAGCGAGAGACGGGATTCAAGCGATTTCTGTATCTATCCGTGATATTGATGCTTGGATGTTTTCGATGAAGCCAAGTCGGCGCAGGGCGAGTTGCAATGTCTAAGACAACCTTGATTCCCGCCTCGGAGAAAAGATCCATAACTTCATCGAACCAATCGAAAGTATAGTTCCCCTCTATGGGCTCAAAGCTGTCCCAACATAGGTGCCCGAGTCGTACCAAATTGAATCCTGATTCCTTCATCAGGCGTATATCCACAGGCCACCGTTCCTGCGACCAGTCGTGTGGATGATAATTTGTCCCAACATAAATCACAAAGAATCACCTCAAGGTATCGAATAAAAATAAGGAAAACTTTATACCCTCCACTCATTTTTACGTCTAACAAAGACCATTCCTTTAGTAGCATTGAACCGTACCATGGTTAATCGCTTCTTGATCTAGAATCACTATGCATTTGGTCCGAGATAAACCTCGCAGCTACTTAATGTAGGACACCATCTTGATTCCATGATTGTGATTCGAAGGTATCTGGCTTTTATTTTGTTAAAGCGCAAAATTCGCTTGTAACCAACGATTGTGCCTTGACTAAATTCCTTCCAAGCGGCCGCATCTTGATACTCAATTTTAAAACGTTCAATTCTTTGACCTGATTGAATGTGTTCTTTTAGCACAATTCGATTAAATACTTTCTCTTCTCCTAGGTCGATCTCTATATGAGCCCGCTCTGTTCCCAATTTTGGACTCCAAAATGTATCGGAATTTCTGTCGAATAGATTCACAGCTTCATGTTCCTTGTCCATACTTTCAGATGCAGTTGCTGATGAACCTAATGCAAGATCATTTTGAAAAGTGCTCCTTAAAACCTGGCCTAATTCCTTCAGTCTTTTGACGTCCTCTTCATGGAATCTCCCTCGTTTATCTGGAGGAATATTCAAAAGAAAGGTTGCATTCCCACCAACTGACTGATAATAAACTTCCAAAAGTTCCTGTAAAGGCTTTACTTTGTCATCTTCATGTGCGTGATAAAACCACCCTGGTCTAATAGAGGTATTGACTTCAGCGGGGTACCAAATCAGTTCTCCGGCGTTGCGAATCACCTCTCTACTTCCTAAATCCTCATCTTCTGATCGAACCAAATTTCGAAATTCTGTATCGTCCGCTTGTTGTGATTTTTCTTGGATTTTTTCGCGATCTCTCAACTCCTCCGGTACAACGCTCCACTCGGATTCTCGACAGTGACCTGCCTCATTTCCCACCCATCGGACGTCAGGCCCACAAACACTAATGACAGCATTCGGTTGTACTTCCCGAATCACTTGATAGTATCCATCCCAATCGTAAATTTGTGTTTTTCCATTAGGTCCTTCACCACAAGCTCCATCAAACCACACACTGAAAATATCACCATAGTTCGAGAGTAGTTCTCGAAGTTGATCCTTGAAGTATGTGTTGTATTCATCAGTACCATATCGGCTGTCGTGCCGATCCCAGGGCGATAAGTAAACTCCTAATTTTAAATCATATTTCCTACAGGCATCGGAGACTTCTTTTACAACATCCCCATCCCCGTGCCGCCATGGACTATTTTTCACCGAATGATCCGTATATCGACTCGGCCACAAACAAAAGCCATCATGATGCTTGCAAGTCAGAATGAGCCCACGCATACCCGCAGACTTACAGGCCTGAGCCCACTGTTCCGCGTTCAAGTCAGTAGGATCAAAGATGGAGGGTTCTTCATCCCCTAGTCCCCATTCCCTATCAGTGAAAGTGTTTACTGTAAAATGAACAAATGCATAGAACTCAGTTTCTTGCCAATTCAATTGACGTTTAGTAGGGCTTACGAGAGCTGATTTTTGAATAAAATTAGACATTTAAGTTCCTCCTAAATCACACTATTGTCTGCATATAAATCAGTGTCTAGTTTGTCTCTGCCAGAGTTGATGGTCGCTTCTGGGCGCTCAGATAAGCGAAATTCCCGCTCAGAAACTACTCCTTTTTTTAAAATCAGATTCCCCTTAAATGATTGGTCGCTTGTGGCAATGATCGCATAAGCTTTTCGAGATCTTTCATAAAACTCAAACCGCTCTAGATAGCCTAGATCGGTAAACGACATTTCCTGGTCTCTTAACGCGCGACGATAATCATCCCAGCAATCAGGAGCCTGTTCATCCTGATTCAGATCCATGACAATCGCTGCGTGTGTAACAAATTGATCCAACGGAAAAAATTCTAAAATAGCCGGCAACAATTGCATAATATAATGGCCGTCATACCTGATCAGGCGTCTTGCGCAGGCAGCAGCGGGAAAATTACCATCTGCAAGTACAATTTCATCTCCATGTCCCATTTCCATGAGGCATTTCATGAGTTCTGGGGAAAATATCTTTGGAATTCTTTTCAACAAAAAAACCATTCCCTTCACGCTAGCAATGTTGAATATATTCAATCCGAAATCCACGAAGTTGATTAGCATGGAAGGATCGAGCAGATACGCATCTCATGGCAGAATCTCGATTCGCCAAATCACCATGTCCTTTATCTTCAATGCACTAAAGAAGAAATCGTGTCTAATAAAGTATTGCATTGACTCTTCTTTAAAGTTGTCCTGCAGCATGGCCGTTTATTGCCATGCTGCAGACTTTTGCACCTCAAAACGGTTGGCGAAACATCTGTCTCTCAAACAGGACTTTATTCAGTTTTTTCCAGATTTTAAAGATAACAAGAACTTCACATCCGCAGGATCTGACTTGAACGAACTTGTGTCAAATGGCTGCTTCATGGCTGTCTGTGCCATCTGGAGATATTGTTTCAAACTGAGATTTTCCACGCCTTTTACATAGGTGTTCCAATCTTGGTTGATAGACTTACTCCCAATGATAAACTCACTCATCCACTGCTCTACAAAGCTGTCGATGTTGGTTTGATATAACGAATATTGCTCAGCTTCGTTGGACGGAATCCAAGCTATTCCACTCGGGTATACATACTGCGGTTGGTGTCCAGCATAAAATTGTTCTGTCTCTAATTGTAGTAGGCTTTGATTTACTCCGTTATAACTGAATGGTGGCGCTGCAACATCGCCGTTCCGCCATGCTTCGTTCTGGAACATAGGCCCCATTTGACTATAACCTTCATTCTGTGGGCCTATGAGTTTACCCCAATCCGTTTTGAAAAGTGCTTGTTTCCCAGTCATCCCTAGCTGTCCTTTTTTGGCTAGTGTCCAAAGTTGCCCGGGCGGTCCATAGTCAAACGTTTCAGTTCCTATCGGCGTCCACATGAAATTCAATAATTTCATTAGTTGAATTTCTTGACTCTTGGTCGCTTTATTTGTGATGGTAAATGTGGCTCCACTGGAACCCATTCCGTAAAAGGCCGCATACTGAACTCCGTCTGGGCCTTTCAGTGGTGGAACTGTCTGCCACACTTTATAGTTGTTGCTAGTTGGAGTATAGTTCACAACACCGGGAGTTCCACCTGGTATAACTCCAACTTTCCCTTGGGCAACCTCCCTTTGCAAGACCGTAGACTGTTGGCTCAGTGCCTGCTTATCCAGTAATCCCTCAGTATACAGGGTGTGGACATATTCTAGGCCCTGCTTCCATTGTGGCTGTATCGGCGCAAAAGTGACTTTTCCATTTTCAATGTCGAAATAGTCGCTTTGAGCACCTTGGGTAAATGTGTTTCCATCGTCATAAATAAATGCGTTCATCAGATACGTGAATGGCTCCGAGTTCCAACCATCTGTATCTCCAGATAGCGGAATGAGTCCATGCTGCTTAAATACTTGCAGAACATGTGTAAATTGTTGAGTCGTGGTCGGCATCTGTAGCCCATACTTTTTCAAAAGCGTGGTGTTGATCCACATTTTATTGGACCAGTCACAGTGAAAACAGTAATTGACTCCAGGAAGACCATAGATGTTTCCATCCGGCGCCGTCACGTCTTCTTTCAACCCAGGCACTGTTTGAATCCCTTTCCACACGTTTGGAGCATACTTCTTTATCAAGCTGTTTAAAGGGACAAGGATGCCTTCCTGCGAATACTTCAGTATATCCTGATGGGAAAACGAGCCACTCCAGAACACATCCGGATAATCTCCACTTGATAATAGTAAGGACTGTTTTGTCGAAGCATCGCTACTCGGAGCCTGCACCCAATTGATTTGCATATTAAATTTCTTTTCAATATATTTTGTAAATGCATTCGTCTTTAGATTGACACCTACACCCGGTGAAGCAAACATCGAGATTTCACCACTACTTGATGATGAATTAGACTTCCCGGTACCACTGTCACAACCTACCGTACCAAGAACTAAGAGCGTGGCGATTCCAGCAGATAGTACGGCTTTTTTAGATGACTTCATAGCCAACGTTTTAAACCCCCTAGCATCCATTTTCATAGAGTGTAGTACATGGTTTTCGGAACAATAACTTAGAGATTAGGTACACGCGAATTTCATCTGTGCGAAGAATTATTCCTTGACCGAACCAATCATCACCCCCTTAACGAAGTACTTTTGAGCAAGCGGATACATCAACAGCACAGGCACACTCGCCACCACAATCAACGAGTATTGCAACAATGTCTTCATATCTTGAAATAGTTGCAACTGTTCGGGTGACAAGTTTAATGAACTCATTGACACGCTGTTCTCTATCAACACTTCTCGCAACACCAATTGCAATGGATAGAGACTCTGTGAATTCAGGAAAATCAGGGCATTGAAATACGAGTTCCAGTTTGCAACCACTGACCACAATACTAAAACCGCAATAATGGGCTTTGATAACGGCAGTACGATACGTAGCAGAAAACCAAAATCACTGCACCCATCCAATTCGGCTGCTTCGTATAAATCTTCTGGAATCGTCGACTGAAAGAACGTCTTTGCTACGATTACCGAAAATACGCTCAAAGCTCCAGGTATGATCATTGATAATCGCGTGTTTAACAGCCCCAGTGATTTCACCAGCAGGTAGAACGGGATCAACCCACCGCTAAACATCATTGCGAACAACAATGTCCAAACGAAAAATTGGCGACCATAGAAGTCTTTTTTCGATAATGGGTACCCCATCATGATTGTCAGCGCCACACTCAAGATGGTTGCACCGACCGTGTAAATCAGCGAGTTCAGATACCCTGTCCACACCTCTGGGTAACGAAACACAGCCTGGTAACCGTATAATGTCGGATCCACCGGCCACAGCCACACCTTCCCAGCAGTCACCGCCGAAGCGGAGCTGAAAGATGAACTGAATACATAAATTAATGGATAAGCCACAATGATCATGATGATGCTCAAGAAGACATACACTACGGCCAAGAAAATTCTGTCTCCCATCGCTTCGCGCACTACGACAGAGCCCTTCATTCGCTCCCACTCCTTTAAAACAAGCTGGTCTCGGATACTTTTCGAGCAACAAAGTTCACAATTAGAATGAGCACAAACCCAATGACGGAATTCATCAACCCAACCGCTGCTGCAAAACTGAAATTTGCATCAACTAAACCCATTTTGTACGTGTACGTTGAAATAATTTCCGAGGCACCTAAGTTCAAAGAATTTTGCAACAAGTAAGCCTTTTCAAAACCAACCCCCATGATCCCCCCGACGGCAAGAATAAATAGAATGATGATGGTGGGTCGAATCGCAGTAAGATCAATGTGCCAGATTTTTTGCAATCGGGATGCCCCGTCAATCTTCGCTGCTTCGTACAGTTCCGGATTAACGTTCGACAATGCTGCTAAATAGATCACGGCCCCGTACCCTGTCTCTTGCCAAACACCAGACCAGACATAGAGAGACGGGAATGCCTTCGAGCTACCAAGGATATCCGGGACATTATGGATGCCCAATAATTGTGCAAACTGTCCCAACAGCCCTGACGTCGGAGATAATATGATTTCCATGATCCCAACCATTACAACGGTGGAGATAAAGTAGGGTGCATAGGTAAACATCTGCACTGTGCGCTTGAAGCGCTCGTGTTTGACCTCGTTTAAAGCAAGCGCAAGAATAACTGCTGCGGGTGTGCCAACCAGAAGGGTATAGATGCTGATGGTCAAAGTATTGTGAATCACTGGCCAAAAATAAGGTGAGTGATAGAAGAAAGAAAATTGTTGCATTCCAATCCAGGGACTGTGCCAAATTCCTTGTACAGGGTTGTAATTGCGAAAGGCAATCTGTGCGCCTGTCATCGGGATATAGTTGAAAATCACTAAAAAAGCGAAAGGCACTGCAATCACCAAATACAACTGCCAATGACGCTTAATTCTCCTGAAAACAGTTTTGTTTTTGGACTTCGATGCAGATTGGCTGCGGGTTGATATCGCCATTTCCGTATCCAAAATAACTTACCTCCTTAAATAAATTTATTGTTTTGATATCGATAACAATCTGTTATCGATATCAAAACAATAGCAGTTAAATTAGGTCTGTCAACTAGATAAAAGGAGACATCTCAAAAGTAATGAAAACTGCTTTAGCAATTAAGGGATGCAACACTTTGACAATCTTTTATACCTGCACCTTCATACAAATGCTATATAATTTTAGTCTTTATTTTAGTCTTTAGTCGGATTAAATATTAAGAAGTGGCTTGGATGAAGCCCGGTTACCAATCTCGAAATCGTACAAAGGAGCAATGCCTTTGAAAGGGTAACGCAGATGAGATTCTGTAGCAATCGCGCATATACCAACGTTCCATCATGGGCTAAGTAAAGCAACTAGGAAAGCAAGGACCTTTCAATACTCATCGCATCAAACACCGCTGTTGGAAATTCGAGTGGATGAAACGTACCAGTCGAACCTTAGCGCCGGTTGATGCCAGCGTCCAGTCACCCATATAGCAAAGAACTCCAGTCGTCCTCATAATTGTGATCCATTACACTTACGGCTGCCCCCCACTATATTGAAAATACTTGATTCTTCGTATATTCTCAATCATAACAAAATGCGAAGATATCAAAATAGCGAATTTTATCATAATCATACTGTTATTTAAGCAAAAACAATGTCTAATTTTAAGAAAAGGGTTGACCAAAATGAATCCAATCAAGAAGAACATTCCATTTTCCAATGTGCTATTCCCCTTTCTTATGACATTCAAAGACCAGAAAATGCCTGAAAATGAACTGCCAGATCACATCCATGATTGGCATGAAATAATTTACGTTTATGACGGAACAGGAACATTTTTCATCGATAAATCTTTTCACACGATGGAGAAGGGCAACTTTTTCTTCATTCCAAGGAACACAATTCACAGAGCTATGCCCGATATTTCGAATCCAGTTACCTCCACAGCTGTTTTCTTCAGTAAGTTTGTCCTCGGAACAGAGTCATTTGGGGATTACATGACGGTTCGTGGAGTGATGGAAGAATGGGAGAAAAAAAGAGGATATAAGATTCTATTATCCAGTGAGCAGCAACATTTTGTAGAAGAGAAACTTGATACAATTCAAAGGGGAATACTGAATCAAGATTTTGGGTATCGTCAGTCCATTGTACTTGAACTACAAATAATATTACTACAATTATGTCAGTCCGTATTTAAGTGTGGAGCAGATGGTAGTGGCACTTCGGGAATTACTGGTTCTCCAGGCTTAGAACTAGCACTCCAGTACATTGACACCCACTTGACCGAGACAATCTATTTAAATGACTTGTCCCCCCTGGCAAATATGAGCCCACCTTATTTTAGCCGCGTATTTAAACAAATGATAGGGTTAACTTTGACCGAATACATAACAACCAAAAGAATCGTACGTGCAAAAGAATATCTAGAAAAAACAGACGAGAAGATCTTTCTTGTGGCCGAAAATTGCGGATTCACCAGTCTTCCCCATTTCCATAGAACCTTTCTTAAGTATGCTGGCTTGACACCCGGCTCCTACCGCAAAATTAAGCACTAATGTATCTTATTAGCATATCTCATGGACTACTCTCTGGTATAACTGAAAGTTATGTTTTGTATGCTGTTGAAAGAATGAAATGGGAACCCATACAATCGTACGTCGGCTTTATTTTATACCTCCTGTATTTAATCTCTCCAAATCGAACTTGTGTTTATCAACTAATTTGCGCACTAGCTTGACTTCCCAACTAACAATTTTGAGGGAAGTAACATTTTTCGATTTTTGATGATCTTCCCGTTAATTCGCTCAATGAGATATTGCATTCCAATATATCCAAAATCATAGGCTGGTTGTGCCGCTACTGTTAAAAACGGATTAAAATCTTGGATAAATTCCGGATTATCAAAACATACTACAGCCATATCTTCAGGAATCCGCATCCCAATTTTACGTAATGATTTAATAACACTTACACCTATAAAATTATTAGCTGCAAGAATTGCCGTTGCTCTATGAGGAACATTTACTGACAATATTTCATTCACGATATCGTCAGTACTTTCTTGCTTATAGCGTGTTTGAAAAATAGGAGATATGTTATTTTCCAGTTTTTCTCGATTCACAATGTCTTTAAAAGCCTTCTCTCTCTCTCTGGCATTAGATACATAATCTGGTCCGTTAATCAAAACAATTCTTCTATGCCCACGCTCGATAAGATGTTTCATTAATAGCTCTACCCCCTGTCTATTATCACCGAGTATCAAATCAGATGTGATGCCTTCCACCTCACGATCAACGAGTACAAAAGGTATTTTATACTTACTTAGCATATTCAAATTATGAATAGAAATATCACCTGATGGAGCAATCATAACCCCATCCACACCAGCTGAAATTGTCGCCCTTATATAATTTGATTCCTTATCAACTTCTTCGTCACTATTGCTTAATAGTAATTGATAACCTAACTCCGCAGCTTTATCTTCTGCACCACGAGCTATATTCGTAAAAAAGGGATTAACAATATCTGTTACAATTAGAGAAACTAACTTATTTCGCTTACCAACTAAATTTCGTGCTGCTTTATTTGGTATATAATCCATTTCTTCGATGATTTTTTCTACTCTTCTTCTTGTACTTTCACTAATTAAGTTGGAATTATTAATTACTCGAGAAACTGTCATTGGAGAAACGTTCGCTCTTTTAGCAATATCGTAAATTGTAACCATACGATATTCTCCTTATCGTTTTTTATTTACCATATTTCAATTGATAATTATCAATTAGAACATAAGGAGTGTAATTCAACAACAATTCTATATAAGTTTTAAATAGTAACATCTGAAAAAGTCCATAATCAAAAACCAATAAATGTAAATATAACAGTGAACGCAAAGTAGCGTACACCTCGTAACTACATGAAAATGAACCTCTTGTCTACTTGATCAGAGCGTGCCATATCTGCCTGTCTTTCTTTCAGTATGTGCCGCGCAGTTTTCGGTTACTTGCTTCTTCAATTATGTCTGCGAAAATCCGAATTCTTCCGACTCATCGCGAAGTAGTCTGTCTCATAAATGTTCGTTTTTGAGACAAAGTGACACATAGCCATGCGATAAGTAGGGGCTGCTGAATGATTCAAAAGTCCAATAATAGCAAGGGTTTCGCGTATCAAATGTCGAATTAAAGTGTAAGGATTTTGAACGGAACGGGTGAAAAACCGT
>NZ_JBHUCX010000011.1:0-651 GCF_042678105.1 Alicyclobacillus fodiniaquatilis | reverse complement strand
ACGGATGTACCCTTACGGGAACTGTTCCGGTGGCCGACTGTGCGGACCTTGGCAGAGTGGATTGAAGCATATGGCAAGGTGTCGCCGTATGCGATGATCGAACCAGTTAATCCAAGGGGGTATTTGGAGTGAAATAATCTGTTTAATTCGAAATAACTCAGGCTAATTGCGATAGATATATGGGATGGAATTTATTTGGCTACTAATGTAAATGAAGAGAGGAAGCGATTATCATGCCAGGGTTAAGGCGGTCATATTATGAGGTGTCTTCAGCTCAGAAGCGGATGTATGTGTTGCAGGAGATGGACCCGCAGGGGACAGCGTACAACATGCCAGCAGTACTGGTGGTAGAAGGGGAACTGGACCGTGAACGTCTGGAATGGGCGTTTGGTCAGCTTGTGGCGCGCCATGAGTCGTTGCGGACGAGGTTTGTGGTACAGGGAGGAATACCAGTACAGGAAGTGTTGGACGAGATTTCGTTTGCGCCGGTGTATCGAGAAGGGACGGAGGCAGAGGCAGAGGAATGGGCACGGGAGTTTGTACGTCTGTTTAATTTAGGGGAAGCTCCGTTGTTACGAGTAGAGGTAATGGTGTTGGGAGCGGAGCGTCATCTGTTGGCTATCGATATGCACCATATTATTTCGGATGGGG
>NZ_JBHUCX010000010.1:0-14505 GCF_042678105.1 Alicyclobacillus fodiniaquatilis | reverse complement strand
GTTCTGAGGACGGAACAGGCAGCCGTCGCCCCCGTAAGGGTTAGGAGATGCAGATTGTCACCTGCCTAACGTTCGAACTAAGTAGGCCACGGAGTAATTCCGTGGCCTTTTGAATTTCTAGTCTTGTATGCATCTTGTGTGCAAACCCTCGCGCAAATAACCCCTCTATGCCCCTCTATGCCCCCTGTTCCCCCTTTACCTTGGTTTGAAAAGCCTTATTCTCATACCATCTAAGGCGCTGGATTCTCATGGGCATCGTACGCGGTTGGAACAGAATCGCAGTTTCTCCAAGTCGGCCAAATTCCTCCGGTCGGATGAGCGGTACCGTCTGTTCATTATTCGTTTCGCTACCAAAAATCTGGAGAGGATTGTGCGAACGTGAATAACTCGTGGTATTCACTGCTCGTTGGCCAGCGAGATCTGACAGCGCTTTTTGTGTCTTGTCGTCCGTGGCCGACAGAATCAGCTTATACGAACAGTTATCCACGATGATGCGCCGGATGTCTTCTCCATAGCGGTCGTCCAGTTGGGCAAGACTCTGTACCACAATCGAAAAATGGACGTTCTTCGAACGCAGCGTGGCAAGACTGCCGTCAAATTCCGGCATTTTTCCGAGGCGTGGAAACTCGTCGAGCATAACCAGAATCGGAACCGATGCCTCTTCAGGCCGCTCTTGCATATGCCGGATGATTTGCTGAATCACCGCCGTCCAGAGCGGTCGCAACTGCTCCAAACGACTTTCTGGAATGGTCAGATAAAGAGTCGTCGGCTTGTCCAGGTCAGAGGCCTTAAAATCGCTTCGTGCGGTCGCTCGAATCACATCGTCATCTGTGGCCAGGGTGAGCAATTTTGAGCGCATTTCACCGGCCACACCGCCTAATGCTTTATCTGGCAGATCAACAAACCCACTGGCAAGCAGTCGAGTCCCCCGATGCTCACTCTTCGACAATTCTTCCACAAGACGCCGCACTGGCGTCTCAATGCATCTCGCCGCCACGTCTGCAAGGCTAAGAACTTGTCGGTTGCCCTCCAGGATGGCCGCCGCAAAAATCCCCTGTGCGGCCTGTGCCCAAAAGGGATCGCCTTCTTTGGGTTCGGGTATCAACGTCTGAGCCAAATCCTGTGCCTGAAAGACCGTCTGACAGTAATCAATCGGGTTGTACGTATGATCGTCCCCGACCGGGTTAAACCGTAGCACACGGCTGAATGAGCGGCGATAGGAAGCCGTTTTTTCGTAAAGCTCCCCCTTGATGTCAATGACCAGGGCGCTGCCCTGCCACGATAGCAAAGTCGGAATGACATGGGAGACCGTCTTCCCTTCACCAGATCCCCCGACAATGAGCGTATGACCTTCTTTGTGAGCCAGCCGAACAATCGCATGTTTCCGATCTTGGCCGTAAATAAGCCCGTCTACCTCACTCAAGTGAGATAACCGTGTCGCCAACTCACTTTGGTGAGTTTGCATGAAATGGCTCTCACCCAGCGGATTGTCGCGCAAACGGGCCAAATGCTGCCGTTCTTCCCTGGATACATACGGTTTCTTGCGGATGAACGCCCACAATCGTAAAAACCATTCCCGCCGTCGCCACGCGACCGCCAGGATAACAAATACCAATGCCCAAGCAGGATGAACCGTCATCAGGACAATAAAAGCTAGAATCCCCAAAAGGACTACGAGCAGGCGTTTCGCAATTTGTGGCCTTGCTTGTAAAGGTTTTTTCATGGAACATCTACCTTTCTAAACTCGGTTCACGTCCGAACCGTTCGTCGACGCGCTTCAAGGGCCTCGACTGCTCCTCTGTTCCTCTCATGAGTGGCGTCTGTGCGCGCTGTTGGCCGTGTTTCCCGTCGTACCGTTCTCCCAGCTCCTGATGCATCTCCCTGAACACATCGCGATCTTTTTCGCGTGTATGACCACGTTCTGGTTGCCGCTCTCGATGGCGCTCTACCTGCCTGTTCTTTTCCTGTTCGGCAATCTCCTGAAAATCTTTAATATGGCGCGGATAAATGCCAACTTGTTTGTTGTCCTGGTCATAACCGCGAATCAAGATATGTGCATGGGGATGGCCTTTGTCGTCGTGAACGGCAGCCACCCAATCGAGATTTTGACCGTTGCGCATTTCGTAACGATTCATCGTATCTCGAACCAGTTCCCGCATATCGAGGTTTAGACGATTACGCTCATCTTCAGAGACCGTCAATACCAATTTGTGCGCGACAACGCCGCGTTCCGGCTGTTCCTGGAGCTTTTGATATACGTCTTGGCGATGCACGCGATCCTCGTCTTTACTGAACAGTTCCGGCTTATTTTCGTGACGCTCATGGTCGGCAGATATGTATTTGATATTGGCCTTGGCCTTCGACAACGGTTTAGAGGTGGCACCATGCTTGTAAAAGCCCAATGATTTCACATGTGCAGTCATGTCCTATAACCCCTTTGGCGCAGGGTGATTTTGTATATATTCCGCGATCCCCTGTTCCCCCGTTTTCATCCGGCCAACATTCTCCCGGATGTATCTCATCAGCCCGCGTGTCCACGCCTCAAGTTGCGCGCTCTGTGCTCGTTCCTCGCTATGTTCCTGTTCACGCGCACGGAGTCGATTTCGCAGTTCAGTACTGATGGCGTCAGCCTGTTTAACCTGTACATTCGCTTGGTTGACCCTTTCTGCAAGCTCGTTTACACGTGCTTGCAGCGCCTTGTTTTCCTCCAACACATTTTCATGTTCAACGATCAGAGAGGCGACCTGTTCTGCTTCTTCCTGGTCAAACCGCTTGCGCATTCGTTGTGATGCTTCTTTGCGAAGGGTTTCTAACTCGTTGCGAGCTCTGCGTTTGTCGGAATAAGTGCCCGTGAAAATATCCTCAATGATGGCTGTACTGTACGAGGTTTCGTAGGATGATTTTGCAATGAGATTGCCAACGCGCTCCACGGTGCGTTGGCTCATTTCGTCGAACCGCTTCTCTAAGCGTTCGACGAGCGCCCGTTCAGTAGCAGAGATGAGGCCACTGGCCTCCAACTCTGTGAGCTGACGAGCGTGATAGGCTCTGATGGCTTGCTCAATGAGCAAGCCGAGCTTCGTCTCCGACCCGTAGTCGGTTTTGGCCAATTTGCGGCCAAGACCGACAATCGCGGGATCGAGACGAAGTGTGGTTTTTTGCCTTTGCATTTGCCGACACCTCGCAAAAAATTGGATATACAAACCAATTTTAAGAGTGTCGGCGGGTGGGGGTCAAGGGGGAGGACGCCTCCACCCTTGCAGAGTGTGTGTTCGACGCGAAGTGTCGGACACTTTTAACTCTGCCTTCCTCTAAAAAGAAAAAAAAACGTCCGCTCCCGCGGTCGTTTTTTATCTTTTTACGGGGCGTCTTTGCGGTGTCATCCGCAGCACGGGCAGGCTCCGTGCGAGGACGGACACCGCTCGGCTGTGCGGAGGGTTCCAGCGATGCGGGAGCGAGCGTCGAACCCGGAGTGCAGCCGATGTCTCGCCTTCCACAGGCTGGGCAAGCTCCAGACGAGGACAAGGTGAGACCCAGGCCATCCAACGTGGGGAGATGGAGGCTCGCCGCGTTGGATGGCCTCTGCCCGGCTAGCGCAGGGCAGACAGGTATCATTCGTCAAGGCTCGTGGAATACCGTAGGCGGTAGACGAGGATATGCCGCGAAAGGCCTTGGCGAGGCAGGGATGTACAAAATCTAACGTCAGGGGATGAAAGACCATAGGGATTCATCCCCTCTAACTGCCAAATCAAAAATGGCCCAGTAGAATCGACTACAAGGCTGTTAAAATGCAACGAACGTAGTTTTGTATGTATAGATAAAGAAAACCTCTCCTAGACCCCATTATGAGCGTCTACGAGCATATTTATTTTGAAGGCGCAGTATTCGTAAATTCATGATAGGGTGGTCATCGAAGAATGAACGTTCATAGCTACATTCTTAGACCATCGAATCCAAAGTCGAAAAAAGCAAACATACCTCACTCTTACATATGTTTCAGGGTGGTATTAGTGAGAAAATTTATCTATCAGAGCCAATAAGCCAGTAGCAACAACACTGCTACTCGCATTCTCCAATATTCTTTTTATGATCGTCAGAGATTTCGAGATAACTCCTGGTTGCGGTGAACCTGATTGGACCTGTTCCGTTAAAGTGTGGATTTCTCGTAGAGCTTCACTTTGTTCTTCTTCTTCCAGTCCAGTCTGCTCTAAATGGGTGCGAATCTGTTCCGTCAGCGTTTGAAGTTGTTGAATGTCGAGTCCATGAATCTCCATAGTCTGAGTAGAATGCGTTGTATCACGTTGAATTTGAATGCGCCCACCTGGGGCGTTTATGGTTAAATGTTCATGATGTTCTTGCGCCACGCGTTTTTCTTGCTCTGAGAATTGAATACCTTGTCCCAAAATCCCTTCGTCAGTCAACTGAAGTGTCCACGTCAAAATATGCTGTCTGATTGTTTGTAGTATCAGATGAAACTCCGCTCTATGTACGTACAAGGCGAACTGCTCACCATATCCTATCTCGTTCAGTTTATTCAATGCCTCCGCTGAAAAATCTCTACGGAAAACCTTGTCTTTGTTCTCGGATAATAACAGTTCCAGTTGTGGAATAGAAGTCTTTTCTATGTGAGTCTCAGCTACGTTCGTGAGTTCGCTAAATGTCTCTACAGGCACGTATTCTGTGGCCGTCTGCCCACGTGCCCATAACTGTCCATGTACGTGCCTGTACTGTGGAACAGGGTCGCTAACGATCCTCGTATATCCGTCTAGCTCCTGCTGCGCCCACAAGGAAAATTCTGATACACTGAGTTTGTGAGCCACAACAAGGGTCATACGAAGCAATTCGGATATTGAGACTTGGTCGAGCATAGATTTTTGTTGTAACTCTAGCACGACTGATGGCATGGTGGTTCTGTTCACACCTCTCGTTTCAGGTTTGTGCACAGGTAAGTTATCTACTCCAGAAGAGTCGATCTATGGGTCATTATCAGTGTAATTTGTCAATCTCGTATAGCAGACCAGATGCAACCAAGCTGCCCACAGCACGTTCTAGTACACTCTTAATAAATGCGAAAGACTTGGAAATAGATCCAGGATGAGGTGACGTGGAGTGTATTTGCTCAGATAAAACCTCGAGTTCTCGCAGAACCTCTCCTTTGTCATTTTCCCTTAGACCAGTTTGGTCGAGATTTGTACGAATTTGTTCAGCTAGTGCTTGTACTCGTTGAATGTCAATTTGATGAGTCTGCATAGTCTGGGATGAATGAGAGGTGTTCTGTTGAACTTGAATATGTGCTCCCGGTGCCGTGATATTCAATTGACTACTGTGTTCCTGTGCGGCTTGCTTCTCTTCGTCAGAAAATTTTACTCCATCGCCCAAAATGCCTTCCTCCTCTAGTCTGAGTGCCCAGTCAAGAACATTCTGTCGAATATCTTGCAGAATGCCTTCGAGTGCTGAACGCTCAAGTATTAACGAGAACTGTGTATCCATCTTGAAGTATTTCGATAACGTTGTAGAAGCAACGTGTGGAAGTGTTTTTTGAATGATTCCGTTATTATTTGACAAAATATGCTCAATTTCCGGTACGGGCTCAAACAGTTGGGTGGATTCAACCAACTTCGAAAGTCCATCATCTGGAATTACCGCCGGAATCCAGCCCCTATAAGGGTTGAATGCCCGTAACTGTCCTCGAACAGTTCTGTACTGAGGGATGAGGTCTTTATCCACACTCTGATATCCATCAAGCTCTTGTTTAGCCCATGAAGTGAACTTATCTACCCTGAGTTTTCGTGCTACTGCGTAAGCTATCCGAAGCAAGTCCGAAACGGAACCCTGCTGGTACATGGCTTTTTGCTGCAGTTCCAATACAATGGATGCCACCGACATCGATCCTCTCACTCATATTACCAATTTAATGCTGAATAACTCACTTAATATCTACACTTCTGTACATTGTAACCTGCGTTCAATTTTCTGGAAATAATTTATAGAAGGCAGTATATCGTTTATCTTTGGCATTTGATGTTTTATTTGTCGTAGTTGCTTCGACACGCACTATACCGTTACGAATTAATGATCCAATAAATCCAGCAGGATTTCTAACCCCCTCTTTTGTGGCCAACTCAGCTGCATATAGCACATCATCTGGTTTTGCAATTTGAAGCCATGCTCTTATGGTCTTGGCCTGAACTTGGATTCCTTTCTCTTCTAGAACGGATTGAATCTCTTTACACACATGCTCGTTCTGTTTCTTTACTTCGGTAGGCTCCTCTGATCTCTCAATCGTCGCAGAAATTTCTTGGATGACAGTAAAAGCTTCTTGTGTGGGTGTGTCCTTAATGGGTTTTGTTAATGGGTAGTCCTTAATGAGTATTCCTTCTTTATTCTCACAGACCATAGGTATGTTCTCTGTGACCATAGGTATAGTCTCGCTGACCATAGGTGTGTTCTCTGTGACCATACCCTTTGGGGGATGTGGTCTGTCAGACCATACCCTCTTAGGGATAACATCCAGCGGGTGAATGACGGTATAAAGGTTCGGGTAGAACTCACCGTTCTCTTTACGCCCTCTGACTTCCTTTAACAATAGACCTGCATTGATGAGCTCGTTAACCGCTCTTTGGACTGTAGACCTACTAAAACCAACTTCTCCTGCAATCGTCCCGTATCCGGGGAAGCTTTGTCCTTCCGAATCAGCCCGACGGCACAAATAGACATAGACGGCCTTGGCATGGCCGCCGATCTGCATCTCATAGATCCCGTTTGGAACTGTGAAATACCCGTTTGTCCAACCTTTTCTTACCTGACCTTGTTCATTCATTCTATGTATCCTCCTTATTCGGAGGACGAAAAAAGGCCCAACAAATTCCTCTGTTGGCGCCTTGTCACTGGTTGCAAAAAACTTATGTATCTGCGAGAATAAACGCAAACACAGCTTGTCTATGTGACAAGGCGTCTATATGAAGAACTTGAGAGAGAATAGGACCTGTGCCGGCCAAAGCAAAGGGTCCTATTCTGCTTTTTCGTCCCTGTTTTGTTTCCAATTATAACAAACAAAATCCGGCAATAATAGACATACTAGATTGCCCTCTCTCTTGAGCTTAAAAGTTGCTCTGGGGGGTTTTTAGGCTATGCAGTTACCTTGTCTTGCTGGGACAACCGTTTCGGCTCTCAATTTTATGGGGTACTATGAAGATATCAGAGGTAATATGAACCTAAGATACGTTGATAATATAGCAACCTTTACAGAGGTTTTGATAAACTTATTTCAAATTCATTTGAAGTACATATGAGGTGGTGCAAAATTATGGACGAGCTAAAAACCATCTCGCAAGTTGCGTCGGAAACAGGAACTACGGCAGCACAGCTTCGATATTGGGATGAAAAAGGACTTATTAAGAGCAAAAAAAATTCAACGGGAACTCGCTTCTTTTCTGTCGATCAATATAGTCGTATCGAATTTATAAAAAAAATATTGTCACAACCCAAAGCGACGATTGAAGACGCCAGGAGGGCAATTTACGGCGAACAGGCGCTTCAAGCCAAAGAGGCAGAAAGTAAGGTTGAGACTACAGAAATCATGCTATCCAAAGCGCTTGATTCCGCACTGACTGGTGAGTTTGGCTCGCTTATGGAAATGATGACTCAAACATTTACACAGATGCGAGATGAATTTAACGCTAACAAAACGATGCTTGAAGCTATTCAAAGGGAGAATGCCGAGCTTCGAGAACGGATCGCTTCTTATGAACTTCGAACGAACGATAAATTATCCGAAATGAAATCATCTGTTTTAAAGGAAATGGAGCTCAATCAAAAAGAGTTGCTTTCGACTTCGCGTGACACAAATGCGTCACTGACGGAAAAAATCACTTCGTATGAGCTTCAAATGCACGACAAAATCACCTCATATGAAGCTAAAATAACTCAATTGGAGTTAGCGGCAACCGAAGATCGACGAAAAGTCGAAGAACGCGACCGTGAATTGATGGAAACCCTTCGTACTATGCAGGAGCGAGCGCAGGAAGAAGCGAGACAACAAAAAAGAGGATGGTGGCCGTGGCGTAGAGCATAATGATGTACTCAAAGGTTCAACGTCAAATACACATCATCAAGCTGATCTTGTGTGATCCCGATATACCGAAGTGTGATGGATGGTGCTGAGTGATTCAGCAGCTTCTGTAACAGTGTAATGTCCTGCCCTTGTTTGAAGGCGTGATACGCAAATGTTTTACGAAGCGTATGTGTTCCAATGCGGTCTTTTATCCCCACCGCTTTAGCGGCCTTATTTAGGGCTTTCCAGGCTTGTACCCTCTGTATATGGGTATTTCCCTTCCGAGAGGCGAAAAGCGGCTCAGAACGTAAATATGAGGCTCGTTTTTCTAGGTACTCCTCAATGGCCTTTCTTGAATTGTTGCTGATTGGAAAAGTCTTCGTTTTTCCGTTTTTTTTCTCTCGAATCGTGATTCGGTCCAGCACTTTCCCTCTTTCACTGAGAACATCCTCGATGTTCAACTGCAAAAGATCGCTCACGCGCAGCCCGCTGTTGATCCCCAACACGAACAGACAGTAATCCCGCAAATTACTTCCGCGAAGCATCAATTTCATGGCTTCAATTTTCTTTTTGTCGCGAATCGGTTCCACGAATTCCACTTAGAAACACATCCACACATTTTATATAATTATGTTTCATTGTAGCCTAAGACCGAAAAATAGTACAGCACAAAAAACGCCGAAACCCCTTGTGGTGCAAGGAATCTCGGCGTTTTTGTGAAAGAAACACAATATACTTGTGTTTCTTTCGTTCTTGTACTAAAATCGCCGGGGAGCTTGGGCATTGCAAGGTAACTGAAGCAAATTAGAGAATTGACTGTAGCCGCTGAAGAAACGCAGGACAGCCAAGGCTTTGAAGGAGTCCCGCCCAAAACGCGGATTTACACCAGTATAATTGTAAATATACGAATGATATAAGCGTATATCCATCTTCCTAACGGACGTACGAAAGCTAAGTGTTTGTCGTCATACGACTAAATTGCAACCATGAATACCACTATGTTGTTTTCAAACCAACCCTAATACTCATCTAGGATAAAATCATTGATACAACAGCACTTTGAATCGAACAGAAGTCTGTTTTGTACGATTTGATAATGCCACTTTTTCCAGTTCCCACGCTTTTAAAATCCAAAATCAACCCTTTTGGGGAGATGGGCAAAAACGCCCATTTTGTGTATTACCTTTATATCTGCACTGATGCGCTATTTTTATGTTGTGTTTCTCGATTTAGGCCAGGGTGACTGACGTGCTATCGAATGTCACAGACCGAGGAACTCAACAAGAAAAGGTGGGATAGTTATTTAAGTAGAATTTAAACTTTGAATTATATGAAAAATAGGACTTTTTGGCCATGACGATTCGACTACCATGTTATAGAATATATGTAAGGGAGGGGGTGAAACTATGGCAAACGCGGCTCCACTGGGACTTGCGATTGAAAGTAGGGACTTCATAGAGCTACCAGAATGGCCTGAATTTAGTTATGATGTAAACTCACAGATGTTGGTCATTGAGGGTGATAATACTCCTTTGGTTAACATTATTGTCGATGGAATTACGCAAACTAGTGTCAAGGGAAACGTGATTGACGTTGAGAATGGACAGTAATTAATACTTACACTCTCGATAGCAGGGTCCCGTCGGGAGCCTGCTATCGAGAGTTATGGAGGATTAGTATGAAAGCGATTGCAATTTTTACCCGGAAAATTGATTTTATGGTGGATCGAATTATAGTTCGTCTCCGCGAGCTTGGAATTCCGTATTTGAGAATCAACCTTGACTGCTTCCCCGAATCAGGTTTTATATCTTGGGAACCACATGATCCATGGAAAAGTAAGTTACATTATGAAGGGAAGGAATTTACGATTGAAGATCTCAGAAGTATTTGGATCTGGCAACCTGACACTACTACGAGCATACCTGAACTCGATGAAAAGGGAAACGCGTTCAGAGCTGGGGAAACAGAGCATGCTGTTTGGGGGTTTCTTCGTTCCGTACCAGTACCAGTAATAAACCATCCTCTTGCGATTAACCGCGCCAAGTTCAAACTACCTCAGCTAACATTAGCAGGTAAGTATGGCATGGCAACTCCTCGGACGTTGGTTACAAATAATTCTGATGAGGCTATGGCGTTTGCAGAAGCATGTGAAAACGAGATCATATACAAACTCATGCATCCGCCACTATACCGACTTAATGGCGTTGATGAGGCTATCGGGACATATACTACTTTACTTAGCGCCCCGGATTTAGACGGACTTAAAGAATCAATCCACATTACCCCATGTTTATTACAGGAACATGTACAAAAACGTTGTGATATTAGAGTTACATATATTGACGGAACAATTTTTGCAGCAGAGATTTTTTCACAAGAACACCCAAAGGGACGAGTAGATTGGCGAAAAGCCCCTGTTTTTGAATTAGGGTATAAACAACACAATTTACCTGACTCAATTACTCAAAAAATTCACGGATTTATGCAAGAGATCGGCCTAACATATGGTGCACTTGACTTTGCTATGACCCCAGAAGGTGAATATGTTTTCTTCGAGGTCAATTCTGCTGGGCAATTTGCGTGGTTAGAGCAGCAATTAAACATCGATATTACAGGACGCTTTGTTGAGATGCTATTAAATCACGCTTACATGGAGGTGAAAAATACAACATGGTAAAAAATTTCCTCTCTGGGTTTGCGCGGTCTATTAGTGCCCTCTGGGCATCTAACTTTGTTGTTTTAGTTGCTCAGATCCTAGTATCTGTTCTCAGTGGTTTGATTCCAGGGGCGTATGTATGGGCGACGGCACAGTTAGTTACGAGCTTATCTGAGCACCAAAGTCCACTTCTGTACATGAGTGTTTTAATAATATCTCTCCTATTGCAAAACGTGCTCAACCCGGTAAGTCAGTGGCTATCTACCATTATGAGCAGACACGCAAATGTCTATATGACGGAGCGTGTTATGGCTGGAACACGGATGATGTCACTAGTGGATATGGATAACCCGGAGAAGCTCGACGAAACTAACTTATGGTGGATGCAAACTGCAGTGTCGCCTTTTATTATCGCAACTAACATTCCTGAGGCGGTTCAAGGAACACTCTCTCTTGTTGCAGTTCTCTCTGCCGTAGCAAGCGTCGCTGGTATCTGGTCGGCATTGGTAGTAACAGCCCTTGCTGCAGCATCATTCATTGAATTGGTCTATATGAACAAGAACATGGAATTAGTGGTTTCGTATACTTCCGAGAGGAGACGGCTAGATTACCTTCGCGGCATAATTCTTGGTCGCGATGCAGCAAAAGAAATTCGTGCATATCCAAGGTTCTATGAGTATATTCGGGACCTTTTTATGAATTACGCTAAACGTTACAACCAGCGCGAAATACATCTAGCATCTAAAAGAATGCTTGCACTTACTCTGTCCGGACTCGCTTTATTTCTAACTCAGATTACTGTCATATTGTGGCTAGTGCACGCTGTAACTCACGGTGTCATGAAAATCGGGTCAATAGCTGCCTTGATCCAAGGGTTGATAACAATAACGGCGGTTTCTGGAACGGTGTTCACAAGTTTTCGTGAGATTACACAAGCTAGTTTATTTCTTAATCGGCTACCCAACAGGTTCACTGACACGTTAGACGGAACCGTGGAGAACAAAGCAGCATCGGGGACACCTGAGACACTTAATATCCGTAATCTATCCTTCTCATACCCAGCCTCTAACGAATTAGCATTGGACAATGTGTCACTAGAAATTCCGTTTGGACAGCATGTTGCCTTGGTGGGTGAAAATGGGTCTGGAAAGTCTACATTGATAAAAATTTTGAGCGGGTTAATTCAACCACAACAAGGTACCGTCACACTACAAGGACAGCCGATAGTTCCGCCAGAGTCGAGAATTCATGTAGTGTTCCAGGACTTCTGGAAACCAGCTTTAAGTGTGCGAGACGCAGTTCGAATGTCCACACTACATCGCTCGGTCGACGATACGGAACTTGAAAGTGCAATTGAAAAAGCTAATGCTCAGGTAATCATGAAAAAGCATTCTGCGAACCTTGATACGTATCTGACTCGTCAGTTTGACGATAGTGGAATGGAACTGTCTGGCGGTGAATGGCAAAGACTATGTCTGTCAAGAGCTTTCGTTGATCATCGCACAGCTGTCATTTTACTTGATGAACCAACTTCAGCAATATCTCCATTAGAGGAATTGGAGATATACGAATCTCTCAGCCGTGAATTTCGTGGCAGAACTATGGTGTTAGTAAGCCATCGTTTGGGTGTGGCCAAGTATGTCGATCGTATTGTCGTCCTAAAACATGGACGTATAGTCCAAGATGGGCCCCATCATCAATTGATAAATGAAGGCGGAACCTACGCTGAGATGTTTAATCGTGTGGCAGAATTATATTCTACATCCCAAGAGTCGATTTCCTAAAATGATAAACCAGATGGGAGGATGAATGATGAAACTAGGGATAGTGTCTGACACAAACCCGAATGCCCGAGACGGGGCACAGATTTACGGAGCAACTTTCGCAGAAAATACATGGCTAGAGGCTTTGTTACGTTACTGGGATGATACACTAATCATTCTGACAAGCGATCAGAACGATCAGGCAATACGAGCATATATTCACCAAGTGTCAATAACCAAGCAAGTACAGTGCAATGTTACTGTACGACATATTTCAGAACTGCCATTATTGGATGGTGACTTAGACGTCCTCTATGATCCTAATGGGATGCGCGTTAAAGCGTTGTCCGAGGTACGACGGACATTTACTAAACAGTTTCAATTAGTCTGTGCCTATCATACGCTTTCCTACAATCATCTGCGTCCTCTGTGGTCAGACTGGTGTTCGACGGATTGGCGGGATGGTGATGCGATTCTGGGGTCCTCTTCGACGTCTATTCACGCCCTTCAGCATCTACTATCTGATAACGCGGGGAACGTATTTAATCATCCACAAGTATACCATTGTCCTTTAGCAGTTAATCTAAATAACTTCAATTTGGTTGAACGATTACGAGCACGTAAGTTGCTAGGCCTACCAACTGCTACAGGAATTGTTACGTTTTTAGGCAGGCTATCACCATATGATAAGACGGATCTCACGGTACCCATGATTGGGCTAAAGAAGCTACTCATGGATCGAGATGTGTTATTACTCGTGGTTGGGGATGACTACTATAAATACTCCTCTGCTATTCGACGAACAGCTTCACAGCTTGGACTAGATGATAAAGTCCTCATTATTCCAAATGCGGGTATGTGGGACAGGTCGCTTTTTTACTCCGCGAGTGATGTAGTTCTTTGTCTTTCTGACTCGGTTCAAGAAAGCTTTGGATTGACGCCGTTAGAAGCAATGGCGTCCGGTTGCGTAGTTGTGACCAGTGAATGGGACGGATACAAAGAAACCGTAATTCCTGAACAGACAGGACTATTCGTTCCAACATACACTATCCAATCGGAGAAGTATGGACCCTGGGCAAACCTTGTTCCATGGCAGATTCATCATTTGCAAATGGCCCAACAGGTCGCAATAGATTTAGAACAACTCTCATTAGCTGTCGAGAGGGGACTGTATGATGAAGAGCTTCGGCGCAAATGTTTGGGTCATGGACCGAAACATGTTATGCAGCATTACACTCAGGAAGCGTGGGTACACAGGTTCAGAACGATTATTTCCAAAGAAGCCATACCAGTGTCTTGGCCTTCAAATTGCCAATTTAAAGACCCATTCCACGGGTATCCCTCTCGAATTATTCAGCCCGACAACAGATTAACTTCACAGAGTTATGCTGGAAACATACTGAATATTGTATATCAAGGTATCCCTAACCTAACAAGGATACTACAGTATAAGGATATTCTTTCCGCGTTGGAGGAAGTTTCTTTGGTACAGAGCATCAGCTGGGAAGACTGTGTATTTTCCCTAAAAATGAAGCAAATAAAGAATCCACAATCAGCTCTATTATTTCTTTTGAAACATGGATTTATTTCATTACAGGAATGAATCTAGGAGAGTAAGCGAACAAAGAGACCAAAGCCGTCCTCTGGGGCTTTTTTGTTCAATCTGCGTGCCTAGGTATCACTTGGAAAACACGAACTGTTAAATCTCCGTTCAGTACCTAGCCCCGGGTTTGGCGTGGTCTCCATATACAGGCTTGTCATATGGTAAACACATGTCGTAAATAAGTGCAGTACCCATAGCGTTTTTATATTTATTTACAGGATAGAGAATTTCAGTGTGAGGTAATGGAATAACGTTGGACGCCTGTTTAATCAAGGAAATGAAACAACATGTATAATAAGAACACTGATTTCGTAAATTAAGTCTCGAACGTTCTGAGGACGGAACAGGCAGCCGTCGCCCCCGTAAGGGTTAGGAGATGCAGATTGTCACCTGCCTAACGTTCGAACTAAGTAGGCCACGGAGTAATTCCGTG
>NZ_JBHUCX010000009.1:0-34845 GCF_042678105.1 Alicyclobacillus fodiniaquatilis | reverse complement strand
AGAAGTCCGCTCGACTTGCATGTATTAGGCACGCCGCCAGCGTTCGTCCTGAGCCAGGATCAAACTCTCAACAAATGTTGTCTTGCTTTTCGTGGTTGCCCACGATGAATCGCTCAAGGCGTGGCTGTGTGTTTAGTTTTCAAGGTACCAAATCAGTGCAGCTTCTGTCGAAGCAGCTCAAGCAATATATCACGAAGCGAAGTTCGTTGTCAACCATTTAGGTTTTCGAAACTTGGAGACCAAGTGAAGAAAACGTTGATGTGACGGGATATATCGGTCGGAATCGAAAGAGAAGCGCTCGAAGCGACATCGACTAATATATCACCCCTGTGCCTAGATGTCAAACATGAAATTGATTTTTTTCGCATCTGTAAATCTGCTACGGCATGCAGATAAATGCCAAAATACAAAAAGATGAGGAGAACCACAGACGGAATCCCCTCACCCCATCAAATAACTAGACCGCTCACCATATAACACGGCGTGTGTCCCAATCCACCCAACCCACTCTACGCCCGTTCGCACCCCAGTCCTAGACCATCGGCTGCATGCGCCGCTTCCGCCGTTTAAGAGTCATCTCGCTGACGACAATACCCAGCAGAATCAGAATGACACCGGACCAGCGCATCCAATTCACAAATTCATGGTTGATCAGCCATGCGCCAAAAATGGCCGTCGGCAACTCAATGGTGCCCAAAATACCGCCCATACGCCCACCAATGCGAGGAATGGAAACGAGGATAAATATGGTTGGCAACGCTTGACTCAAAAATGAGATCCAACCACCCCAATAGAACAACATCGGACGAGCCATGGCGTGCATCAGTTGGCCAGGCGGAAATGGAATGAACATCAGGAGCATCGCCACCGTGACCACCAGCGCGGATCGCAATTCCGGTGAGACAGCCATGTCGTTATATTCAGACAGATATAGATTAAACGCATAAGATACCGCGGCCATTAGCCCCAACCCGATAGCCCAAAGCGGAATATGCCGCCAATCTGACATTTTGAGACCAACGGCCAACAACGTGCCGATGACGATGGCAACGAGCCCCACCCACTTCATCGGACTAGGCCAGCGGCGTTTCACGACGATGTCAATGATGACGGTCATCCACGCAAATTGGAATAACAGAATGATGCCCAGCGACGCTGGCAAGACCGTCAGCGCTCGATAATAGCAGTAACTGACCGCAGCGTTGCACAGACCAATGACCAAAATCAATATCCATTGCGATCCGCTGATGCGCGCGCCTTTATGGCGAAAAGCGGCCAATATCCACAGGACGCCAAACGCCAGAACATATTGAATATCGGTCATGGCCTGGACGGTGAAACCGTGTGCGTAGGAAAGTCGCAAAACCGGGGAGACAAATCCGTAACTGGCACCCGCCAGCAACATCATCAACATATATATGGCCATCCATGATCCTCCTCAAACAAAAACCGGGTACCAGGACCCGGTTTGCACAAGGAACATCATACCTGATCGCCACTATTGCTGCCAATTATGTGCGATGTCGCGGCGATACTGCATTTGATTAAAGTGAACTTGGCTGGCCGCCTCGTAGGCGCGCTGCGTTGCTGCCGGAACATCCTGCGCCGTGGCACTGACGGTCAGCACCCGTCCGCCCGCTGTCACCAGTTGTTGTTGCTCCAAAGCGGTGCCAGCGTGGAAAATGACACTGTCATCTGCCGCTTGATGCGCAATTTGGATGGGCGTCCCCTTATCCGATTTCGCGGGGTACTCGCCGCCGGCCAACACCACGCAGACAGTTGCGCCATCGTGCCAGCGGAGATCGACATCTGCTAAACCATCGTGTGCGACTGCCCACATCACTTCCAGCAGGTCTGATGCCAACAGGGGTAAAACCACTTCTGTTTCCGGATCCCCGAAGCGAGCGTTGAATTCAATCACTTTTGGACCGGATTCAGTCATCATCAAACCGGCATACAACACGCCGCGATAGACGATACCCTGCGACTTGAGCGCGGACAACACAGGTTCAATGATGGTTTTGGTCACTTCGGTCGCGTGATCCGCCGTAAACGTCGGCACAGGTGCAAAAGCGCCCATACCACCTGTATTCGGGCCCGTATCCCCTTCGCCGATGCGCTTAAAGTCACGCGCTGGCATCATCGGCACCGCTGTGTTGCCATCGACGAAATACATCAGCGAGATTTCTTGACCTTGCAGAAACTCCTCAATGACCACACGGCTCCCTGAAGCGCCAAACCGATTCGCTTCCAGCATGTCGACAATGGTCGCATCCGCCTCTTCGATGCTTTGCGCGATGACGACCCCTTTGCCTGCCGCTAATCCGTCCGCCTTGATGACGATTGGCGCGCCAAGTTTACGCACGAAAGCCTTTGCGTCATCCACTGCTGTGAAAACCTCGAACGCCGCCGTCGGCACGTTCGCGTCACGCATCAACTGCTTGGCAAACGATTTCGAAGCTTCCATCTGCGCAGCGCGTCGATCCGGCCCAAACGCCGGAATTCCCGCTGCCTGCAGGGCATCCACCACACCCTCTGCCAGCGGCTGTTCAGGTCCAACCACCACAAAGTCGATGTTCGTCTCCTTCGCCCATGCTACGAGTTCGGCGTGATCATCCACGGGAACGGCCACAGCCGTGGATATTTCCCACATCCCAGGGTTGCCAGGTAGGCTATACAACTGCGGCCGCTGCGAACTCTGCGCCAACTTCCAAGTGATGGCATGTTCACGTGCACCTTGGCCGATCACGGCGACCCGTGGGTTGGTCGGTAAATTTGGCATTCCGTCAATCGCTCCCTCAATGTAAAAAGTGCCGTTGGCCCGTAAACACCATCGCCAAGCCCAATTCGTTAGCTGCAGCAATGCTCTCTTCATCGCGAATGGATCCGCCGGGTTGCACAAGCGCCGTCACACCTGCAGCTGCGGCCACTTCAACCGTGTCGCGCATCGGGAAGAACGCGTCGGACCCCAGCACACTGCCGCGCGCTCGGCTGCCCGCCTGCTCAATGGCGATTTTTGCCGCTCCCACGCGATTCATTTGGCCAGCGCCAATACCCAGTGTGTGAAATTCATTGGTGAGCACAATGGCATTCGACTTCACGAATTGCACCGCGCGCCAAGCAAAGCGAAGCGCCCGTTCCTCAGCCTCGGTCGGCGTGCGGCTGGTCACGACCTGCCAGTTGGCGGAAGCCGTCTGGTGATCGACCTCTTGCACGAGCAGGCCGCCCGAGACGCGCTTGAAGGTGGTGGCGCCTGCTGGCCAGAGCGGTTGATTCATATCCACGGTCAACAGGCGCAGGTTTTTCTTCTTGTGGAAGATGGCCAATGCGTCATCTGTGTATGCCGGTGCGATGATGATTTCCAGGAACAATTTCGCCAGACGCTCCGCCAACGGCCCATCCACTGGGCGATTGAGGGCGACAATGCCGCCGAAAATCGAAACTGGATCTGCTTCGTACGCCCGTCCATACGCTTCATCCAGCGTCGCGCCAATGCCGATGCCGCACGGATTCATATGTTTGACAGCCACGACGGTCGGCTGCTCGAAGTCGTCAAATGCGCGCAAGATGTTGAGCGCTGCATCTGCATCCTGGATATTGTTATAAGAGAGTTCCTTGCCTTGCAACTGTGCGGCGCGAGCGATGGTCGCCCGGGATGCGCCTGGTTCCATGTAGAAATGCGCAGCCTGGTGCGGATTTTCGCCATAGCGCAGCGATTGTTTTGAAATCCCCTCAAACATGACCAAATTCGGCCATTCGCGCTGGCCTTCTTCTTGTTTTTCCTCGCGTACAGGCTTGCTCAGATATTCCGCCACCAGCCGGTCGTATCGTCCAGTCAGACGAAACACTTTGGCTGCGAGTTCCCGCCGTAAAAGCGGATTCACTGTGCCCTCTTGCAAAGCGGAGATGACACGAGCGTAATCGTCGGGATCGACAACAGGCAGACAGAAGTCGTGATTCTTCGCCGCTGCGCGCAACATGGACGGACCGCCGATGTCTATCATCTCAATGGCCAGTTCGTCCGTGACATCTGGACGCGCGATGGTCTGTTCAAACGGGTACAGATTGACGACAACCAAGTCGATTTGCTCAATACCGTGCTTCTCCATCTGCTCAAGATGCGAAGGCAAATCACGCCGCGCCAGCAATCCGCCATGTATTTTTGGATGCAGCGTCTTGACGCGGCCATCCATGATTTCCTCAAAACCGGTATACGATTCGACTGGCGTCACTTCAATGTCGTTTTCACTCAAGTGCCGCGCAGTGTTGCCTGTCGATAAAATCCCATAACCAAGCTGCTTCAATTGCTGACAAAATGGTACGATGCCGTCTTTGTCGAACACGCTGATGAGTGCCCATTTCTGCATGCGCTTGCCCCACTCCTGTCCTGTGAATAATCGGTTAACTTCGTGCCGCGCCAACGCGATGAACCGAACGCGTCAGCGAAATTCGACGCCTTCCACACCAGTTGCCACTTCGCCGATGGTATAAACCGTCTCCCCAGCTGATGTCAACGCCGCTGACACCGATGCTACTGCATCAGCGGGAACCACGACCACATAGCCAATGCCCATATTCCAAACCCGCGCCGCCTCGGCGAAGGACATGCCACTGGTCTCCAACAGCCAAGTGAAAACACTTTGCTGCGGCATGGACGCTTGCTGAATGACAACCCCTTTGCCATCCGGAATGACACGAGGAATGTTTTCGATCAACCCGCCGCCAGTGATGTGCGCCATTGCGTGAATGGGCAAACGTTGTTCGAGCAGCGATAAAATGGATTTGACGTAAATCCGCGTGGGACGAAGCAGCGTTTCGGCCACGCTTGTCGTTTCACCAGGAAATGGTTCATCCCAGGCGAGACCGCTCTCTGCCACGAGCTTGCGCACCAAGCTGTAGCCATTGCTGTGAATGCCATTTGACGCCAGCCCGAGCACCACGTCGCCGGTCTCCACTTGTTTCCCATCAATCATCTCGTCGCGATTGACCACACCGACGACAAAACCGGCCACATCGTACTCGCCGCCAGCATACATGCCGGGCATCTCCGCTGTTTCACCGCCGACCAGCGCGCACCCCGCTTCATTGCACCCTGCGGCGATGCCCTTCACGACATCTGCCGCCACATCCACGTCGAGCGCGCCCGTCGCAAGATAATCTAGGAAGTACAGCGGTTCGGCGCCGATGGTCAAGACGTCATTGACGCACATCGCCACACAATCAATCCCAATGGTATCGTGGCGATTCGCGGCAAACGCGACCTTCAATTTCGTGCCCACGCCGTCCGTGCCGGAGACCAACACGGGCGACGGATACCGTGATAAGTCGAGCGCAAAGCCGCTGGCGAAGCCGCCAATCTGCCCCAGCACGCCAGGGCGTTTCGTCTCTTCGGCAAATGTTTTGTAACGTGCTGAAGCCTCGTTGCCAGCTGCGATATCCACACCGGCTTGCTTGTACAAATCCATCTTTCAGCCTCCCACGTGGACAAGTTGGTGGACCGTGTTCTTCAACTCTTGATCGATCAGTTCAGTTGGATAACTGCGTGTAAAGCAGGCGTTGCAAAACGGCACTTTTTCACCTTCCGCGTAGCCGAACGCCTCCATCAGTTCTGCAACGGTGAGAAACGCCAGGCTGTCTGCCTCAATCAACTTGCAGATTTCGTCCTCATTATGCGTCGAGGCAATCAGCTGATCTGTCGTCGCCGTATCGATACCGTAGTGGCAGGAGCTGACATACGGCGGACTGGAGATGCGCACGTGCACTTCGCGCGCGCCAGCAGAACGCAGCAACCGCACGATGCGGCGCGAAGTCGTGCCACGCACGATGGAGTCGTCAATCAGCACAACACGCTTGCCGTCAACAATGGAACGGACGGCGTTGAGTTTCAACTGTACGCCAATGTCGCGCAATTCCTGCGACGGCTGGATGAATGTGCGCGCGATGTACTTGTTTTTGATGAGTCCCATCTCGTTGGGCAATTGACTCTCCTCTGAGTAGCCTGCCGCCGCCGAAATGCTCGAATCCGGCACGCCAATGACGATGTCACCATCAGCCGGATGGCGCTGTGCCAGGATTTTGCCGAGCCGTTTGCGCACCGTGTGCACGTTCCAACCATCCACATCGCTGTCTGGTCGCGCGAAGTAGACATGTTCAAAAGTGCACATCGACCGCTGTCGCCGTTCGGCGAAGCGCTGTGAAGTCAGGCCGTTCGGGCCCATCCGAATCAATTCGCCCGGCTCGACGTCGCGCATGAGTGTCGCCCCAATCGTCTCCAGCGCACAAGACTCCGAAGCGACCACGTAGCCGTCATCCAGTTGACCAAGCACCATCGGACGCAGTCCCAGCGGATCGCGGACGGCAATCAATTCGTCATTCGCCAGGATGACGACTGAGAAGCCGCCTTGAATCTGCTTGGCTGCAGCCGCGACTGCGCCAGCGAGATCTGGCGCGTTTGCCTTCGCGATTAGATGCGCGATGACTTCTGTATCCGTCGTGGTTTGAAACAGGCTGCCCTCTTCCTCCAAGCGAATGCGAAGCCACTTGGCATTGACCAAGTTGCCGTTGTGCGCGATGGCAAAGTTGCGCGCATGCGTGGTCAGCGTGATGGGCTGCGCATTCTGCGGTGTGTTGGCGCCTGCTGTCGAGTAACGGACATGGCCAATGGCCGCATGCCCCAAGAGATTTTCCAGTTGACCTTGCTTGAACACATCAGACAGTAAACCAAGTCCTTTATGGCTGTACATTTTGTCACCATCAGTACTTGCGATGCCCGCAGCTTCCTGGCCGCGGTGTTGCAATGCGACAAGCCCATAGTACGTGAGCGCTGCCGATTGTGAATGCTGATAAATTCCGAAAACCCCGCACTCTTCCTGTGGTCTGTCCGGTCGCATTTCTCTCATCTCCTGCATGTTGTTCACCAAAGGCATCTCCCTTCGTGGCAAACTCCTGTGTCACGCTTTCTCTGTATATTTGGCCATCATCGCATTTGGAATGGCCTGTTCAAACACTTCCCGCAGTTCTTGTAGAGATAGATTGGCATGCGTTGTCCCATTTTGCGCCACCATCATGTTCGATCCCGCCAAACGGCCAAGTTGGCGCGTCGGCACACCGGCTTCACGTGCAGCAAACAGGAATGCTTGCGCCTGTTCCGGCGCAACAGCAACGATGATGCGCCCTTGCGCTTCCGAGAACAGCCAACCGTGCAAATTCATCCCGCCAGGCACTTCTACCGCGATGCCTCGCGCGCACTGCATGCATATCTCAGCCAGCGTCACCGCCGCGCCGCCTTCACTGACATCATGCGCGGCAAGCAGCAGACCGTCGCTCGCCAGCACCTGCATCAATTGATGCAACTTTGCCTCTTCCGCCAAATTGATGTATGGCGCATCGCCCACAGGGCGTCCACAAACCACTTCACCGTACAACGACCCATCCAACGCGTCATCCTCGCGTCCCAGCATCCACAAGGACACCTGGTCATCCACTTCAACCGGCACGCTGGCGATCCGGCGGCCAATCCCGTCGATCACGCCGATGGCGCCAACCACAGGCGTCGGTTGAATGTCCACGCCGCGCGTTTCGTTGTACAAGCTGACATTGCCGCTGACCACTGGGGCCCCCAGGACCTCGCAAGCGGCCGCCATCCCGTCGATGGCATCACTCAATTGGCGCATGATCTCCGGCTTTTCCGGATTGCCAAAGTTGAGACAGTTCGTGATGGCAAGCGGCCTAGCGCCTACGGTCACGAGATTGCGCACCGCCTCGGCAACGGCGATCTCGCCCCCCTTGCGCGGGTTGAGATAGACATAACGGCTGTTGCCATCGGTCGTCATGGCGACCGCTTTATCTACATCTGGCACCTTGACAAGCGCTGCGTCATACCCCGGTCCCAGCACGGTCGATGTGCGCACAGATGTGTCATATTGGCGGTGAACAAATGCCTTATCGGCCACACTTGGATGCGCCATCAGGTCAAGCCAAGCGGTTGCAACCGGCGTATCCGTTGGAATCGCCTGTTGGCTTGGCGCTTCCCAAACACCTGCCTCCCGTTCGTAGACAGGCGCTTCGTCCACGAGCGCAGCCACCGGCATATCCGCAACCACTTCGCCGTGCCAAATGAGTCGCAGTCGACCATCGTCTGTCACCTTGCCGACATCCGCCACTTCCAAGCCGTAGCGTCGGAAGATTTCAAAAGCGATTTCTTCGCGGCCGCGCTCCATGACGACGAGCATGCGCTCTTGTGACTCGGAAAGCATCATTTCATAGGGCGTCATCTCCGTCTCACGCACTGGCACATCATCTAAGTGCATTTCAATGCCGCCGCCAGCTCGGCTCGCCATTTCCGCCGAAGAGGAGGTCAACCCAGCCGCGCCCATGTCCTGGATACCGACCACAGCCCCAGAGGCAATCAACTCCAAGCACGCTTCCATCAAGAGCTTGCCCAAAAACGGATCGCCCACTTGCACAGCCGACCGTTCTTTTTCGTGCGGGTCCTCTGCCGACGCGAACGTCGCGCCGTGGATGCCGTCACGCCCTGTGCGCGCGCCAACCACAAACACCGGATTGCCAACGCCGCTCGCCGTGCCCCGCATCATTTTGTCGGCAGGGAGCAATCCGACACACATGGCGTTGACCAATGGATTCCCTTTGTAGGTCGGGCTGAATTGCACCTCACCAGCAACGGTCGGAATGCCGACGCAGTTGCCGTACCCACCAATGCCGGCCACCACCTGTTCAAACAAGTAACGCGTGTGCGCGTCGTCGAGCGGGCCGAACCGCAGGCTGTCCAAGAAGGCAATCGGGCGCGCGCCCATCGTAAAAATGTCGCGGAGAATACCGCCGACGCCAGTCGCAGCGCCTTGGTACGGCTCTACCGCCGATGGGTGGTTGTGGCTCTCCATCTTAAACGCCACAGCCAGCCCATCCCCGATGTCCACGACACCCGCATTTTCCCCAGGTCCTTGCAAGACATGTGGCGCGGACGTTGGAAACCGCCGCAAGTGCGCCTTCGAACTCTTATAACTACAATGTTCTGACCAAAGCACACCGAAAATGCCAGCTTCCACATAGTTCGGCAGACGCCCTAGCTTTTCCGTCACCAGCGCATATTCGGTTTCAGTCAATCCCAAATCGCGGTAGAGGCGCTCGTCGCGAATTTGTTCAGCGGTTGGTTCCAACAAGCTGCCGTCCCTCCTCTAAATAGCGGTGCATCGATTGAAACATGCGACGTCCATCCTGAGATCCCATCCAGTCAATGACGGCGCGCTCCGGATGTGGCATCAGACCGCAGACATTGCCCTGTTCGTTGACAATTCCGGCAATATCATCGACTGAACCGTTCGGGTTGTCACCATAGGTAAACGCGACAAGCCGTTTGTCAGCCAGCGCTTTGCGTGTCGATTCGTCGGCGAAATAGCGACCCTCGCCATGTGCGATGGGAATGTGGATCCGCTCACCAGGCTGATAATTCAACGTAAATGGCGTTTCGCGATTCGCGACCACGAGTTCTGTCATGCCGCAGTGAAACTTCAGTTGGTTATTGCGCAACAGCGCGCCTGGCAATAAGCCGCACTCCGTCAGCACCTGAAATCCGTTGCAAATTCCCAACACAAGTTTGCCGTTGTTCGCTTCTTTCTGCACGGCTTCCACGGCAGGGGAGAAGCTTGCGATGGCGCCGCTGCGCAGATAATCACCGTAAGAGAACCCGCCGGGCAAAATGATGGCGTCGTACATCGACAAATCACTCGCATCGTGCCAGACGAGATCGACCTCATCGCCTGTCACTTCCCGGACTGCGCGGGCGGCATCCTCGTCACAATTTGAGCCTGGAAACACAATGACTGCCCATTTCATTCGGCCACGAGCTCCTTCATGTCATATGCGTAGGTTTCCATCACCGGATTGGTCAGCACCCGTTCACACATCTCTTCAATGCGCGCTTTGGCAGCCGCTTCAGTCGCTGCTTTCACGGTCAGGCGCATGTATTTGCCAATCCGCAAGTCGCTTGCCTCGTCGTAGCCCTGCACGTGCAGCGCCTGTTCTGCTGCATGGCCCTGCGGGTCAAATACGGATGGTTTGAGCCAGATGCGAACTTCGACCTCAAATGTCGTCATTGTGATTGCCCCTTTCTGATCCGCGCGAACACTTCTTGGTATGCATCTTCCACATCGCCAAGGTCCTGACGGAAGCGGTCCTTATCCAGTTTTTTGCGCGTGTGCACATCCCAGAGCCGACAGGTGTCTGGTGAGATCTCGTCCGCCAACACAATCGTCCCATCGGCAAGACGGCCAAATTCCAGCTTGAAATCGACGAGGATCAAATCGCACTCCGCAAACTTCGCTTGCAGCAGACGGTCGATTTCCAAGGCCTGTCTGCGCAACGCTGCGAGCTCCTCGCGCGTTGCGAGATGGAGCACAATGGCGTGATCGTCCGTGATGAGCGGGTCACCCAATTCATCGTTCTTGTAGCAGAATTCGACGAGCGGTTCGGTCAAATCGGTGCCTTCCGCAACCCCGAGCCGCTTTGTAAAGCTACCGGCCGCGATATTGCGCACGATGACTTCAATCGGCACAATCTCCACCTTGCGCACGAGCGTCTCGCGCTCGGACAACTCTTCGATAAAATGGGTCGCTACGCCGTTGGATTCCAAGTAGCTGAACAAGAGATTGCTCATCTGGTTGTTGATGCTGCCTTTACCGACGATTTGTCCCTTCTTTTGGCCATTGAAAGCGGTGGCGTCATCTTTATAAACGACGCGGACGACATCCGCCTGCTCGGTGGCGTATACCTTCTTCGCTTTACCTTCATAGAGGAGTTCTGTGGCTAGCACGTGCATCCGCTCCTTATTGTTCGTGATGACCGTCCAATCGATGAAAAAAGCTGGTATATGGCCGCAGCCAACAGCGACGTGTTACTGAAAGCCAAGGCGTTGAAAAATGGTGTCCACGTGCGTCGTGTGCCAACTGGGATCAAAACAAGCGTCGATTTGCTCGTCGGTCAAATGAGCCGTCACACGCTCGGACGCCTTGACAAGCGCTTTAAACGATTTCGACTCTTCCCATGCTTGCATCGCCAACGGCTGTACAGTGTCGTACGCAGTTTCGCGGGCGAGTCCGGCGTTGATAAGCTCTGTCAAAACGCGTTGCGAAAAGACGAGTCCATGTGTGCGCTCCATGTTGCGGCGCATGTTTTCGGGATACACATGCAAATCTGTGAGAATGCGATTCATCCGACTGAGCAGATAATCGACCAGGATGGTGGCGTCCGGGAAAATCACCCGTTCCACCGAGGAGTGGCTGATGTCGCGCTCATGCCACAATGGCACATCTTCGAGCGCAGGCACCACATAGCCGCGCAACACGCGGGCGAGTCCAGAGATTTGTTCACAGGAGACTGGATTGCGTTTGTGCGGCATTGCCGACGAGCCCTTTTGTCCTTTGTAGAACGGCTCTTCCACTTCACGCACTTCCGATTTTTGCAGGCTGCGGATTTCCGTCGCCACTTTGTCCAGCGTCGTGCCAATCAAAGCAAGCGTGAACATGAACTCCGCGTGTCTGTCGCGTTGCAATGTCTGTGTGCTGATGGGCGCCGCTTTCAGACCAAGCCGCGTGCACACCGCTTCTTCAATCCGCGGATCCACGTTCGCGTACGTGCCCACCGCGCCGGAGATCTTGCCGTAGCGCATCCGTTCACATGCCGCGTCAAACCGTTCGAGATCCCGTTCGATCTCGGCGTACCACAGCGCCGCCTTCAGGCCGAACGTGGTGGGTTCCGCGTGCACGCCGTGCGTGCGGCCCATCATGATGGTGTATTTGTGCGTTTGCGCCAGTTTCTTCACCGTCGCAAGCAACGTCTCCAAATCGGCGCGAATCAGCGCCATCGGCTCCAACAACTGCGCGCACAGCGCTGTGTCGACCACATCGGTCGAAGTCAAACCATAGTGTACCCACTTTTTCTCATCGCCAAGGGATTCCGAAACCGCGCGCGTAAATGCGACAACGTCATGACGTGTCTCGCGCTCGATCTCCAACACTCTATCTACATCAAACGATGCCTTTGCCCGAATCCGTTGGGCGTCTTCCGCCGGGATGACACCCAGGTCGGCCCAAGCCTCGACAGATAAAATCTCAACTTCCAACCACCATTTCATTCGTTCTTCAAGGGTCCACAAGCGCGCCATTTCTGGTCGACTATAACGCTCTATCAAGCCAACGCCCTCCTTGTATTCATGAACGCTGCATCACGTTCATGCTGTCTCTATGTCTCCATGTTAACACGAATCCAGCCAAATCCGAACATTAAACATAAAATGCCACCAAACGTTCGGATATAAGGACATGAATTGTGGAAAAAGAAGGCGTTCTGCGCAATCCGCACGCAAAACGCCAACTCTGAAACATCAACTCACATAGAACACATACCGCCAAATCGCCAAGATCACGATGATGTACATCAACCAGTGAATCTTCGTGTGCGGGCGACGGAATACCATCAAAATCAGATTGATGATGACAAATGCTGCAAAGCCTACGGCGATACCATTGCTGATGCTGTAGGTCAACGGCATTGCGATGACAGTCAAAAAGGCAGGCAAGGCAATGCCAATGTCGTCCCACTCGATATTTTTGACTGCGCTCATCATCAGCACACCCACAATGATCAGCGCAGGCGCCGTTGCCTGATCAGGAATGATCATCGCAATCGGCGACAAAATCAACGCGACGAAAAACAGGATACCCGTGGTGACCGCGGTCAGGCCAGTGCGTCCGCCTGCGGCCACACCTGATCCGCTCTCGACGAACGCGGTGACGGTGCTTGTCCCTAACAGGGCCCCGATGCTGACACCAAACGCGTCGACTAGCATCGCGCGACCAAGTCGTCTGTATCCCTTGTCACCTTCAAGCAAACCTGCCTTACTGGCTGTGCCCACAAGTGTGCCAAACGTGTCAAACATCTCGACAAACGTAAATGTGAACAACGCGCTGACGAGACCATAGTGCCAAATGCCACTTAAGCTTAACGCGCCGACCTCCAAGTGGCCGAAATCCGGAAGAAACGACGTATGTCGCAACCCGGACAATTGCGTAACCCCCATCGGAATCCCTATCAAAGTCGTCAAAATGATGCCGATGATCATCGCGCCCGGCACGCGAAGTGCCATCAAGACGCCAATCAGAAGAATGCCGATGATGGTCAACACTGTGCCCATGTCGTGCAGAGAGCCAAGGTTCGGCTGCCAGCTGTAGTTGTCGATGATGCCGCCTGGCTTGTAGGTCGCATTTGTTGCGCCAGTGAATGACATGGAAATGAGATCGCCATCTTTGAAGCCAATCATGGTGATGAACAGGCCGATCCCGACCGTAATGGCGGCTTTTAATGAATCCGGCACAGCGATGACAAGCAACTGCCGAATTTTGGTGATGGTCAGAATGATAAAGACGATACCAGAGATAAAGACGGCCCCGAGTGCGTCCTGCCAAGGCATGTGCCCTGGACCATGGCCGTTTTGCGCCGCAATGACGGCAAAATAGGCGTTTAAGCCCATGCCTGGCGCGAGCGCTATTGGATAATTCACGAATAGGCCCATTAACAGTGTGACGATACCTGCGGCCACACAAGTCGCAAAAAAGACCGCGCTTTGATTCATCCCCGTGCCGGCCAAAATGCTCGGATTGAGGAAGATAATATAAGCCATGGCCATGAATGTCGTCAAACCGGCGACAATTTCCCTGCCAATGGTCGTATTGTTCGCACGCAACCGGAAGAAGCGCCCGATTGCCCCCTTTTCCTGTATTTCACCCTTTATCTGCGTAGACAAAAATTTACCTCCCTGTAGGTGTAATCGCAGAAATCACGCTTCACCTTTTGTCATTCCCATTCAATCGTCGCAGGCGGCTTCGAGGTGATGTCGTAAACCACCCGGTTGATGCCATCAACCTCATTGACCACGCGTGTCGAGATGCGCGCCAGCACGTCGTATGGAACTCGGGCAAAGTCAGCCGTCATCCCCTCTTGCGAAACCACTGCCCGAATGGCCAAGGTGTGCGCGTATGTGCGCTCGTCCCCCATGACGCCGACGGTCTGATTGCTGGTGAGCACCGTGAAATACTGCCAAATTTCACGAGTGAGCTCGGCCTTTGCAATTTCATCGCGCAAGATATAATCAGACTCGCGGACAATTTGGAGCTTGTCCTCCGTAACTTCCCCAATGACACGGATTGCCAAACCTGGACCTGGGAACGGCTGTCGCCAAACCAGTTCACTCGGTAACCCTAGTTCTTCGCCCAAACGACGCACTTCATCTTTAAACAGCGCTTTGAGCGGCTCAATGATGGAAAAATTCACATCTTCCGGCAAACCGCCGACATTGTGATGCGACTTGATGGTCGCCGCCGTTTTCGTGCCGCTCTCGACGATGTCTGTATAAAGCGTTCCCTGTACGAGGAATTCAAATGGCCCCAGACGCTCGGATTCTGCTTCAAACACGCGAATGAACTCTTCACCAATGATTTTGCGCTTCTTTTCCGGTTCCGTGACACCAGCGAGCTTGCCGAGGAAACGACTCGAAGCATCGACGCGGTGAACATCGATGCCAAGCTGTCCACCCAGATTCTCCATGACCGCATCCGATTCACCTTTGCGGAGCAAGCCGTGATCGACAAATACAGCGGTCAATTGCGACCCAATCGCGCGATGCACCAACGCAGCGGCCACAGAGGAGTCAACGCCGCCGGAAAGTGCGACCAAGACGCGTTTTTCGCCGACTTGTGCGCGCAGTGCCGCAACCGACTCGTCAATCAGGTTTTGCATGGTCCAGTCGCCCTGACAACCACAGATAGCAAAAACGAAATTTTTTAATAAGTCCATACCATACGTACTGTGGTGTACTTCGGGGTGATACTGAACCGCATAGACTTGGCGCTGCGCACTGCTCATCGCGGCGATGGTGCCGCTCGCCGTCAGCGCGTCCAACGTAAAGTCATCGGGCACACTGGTCACGACATCACTGTGGCTCATCCATACAGGCTGCGAAATTGGCTGTTCGCGGAATAGGGGGGAAGCCGACGGTTGGACTGCCAAGTCTGCGCGTCCATACTCACGCACGGCGCCACGAGCAACCTGCGCCGCAAATGTTTTGGCAATCAACTGCATGCCGTAGCAGATGCCGAGAATCGGAACACCCAATGTGAAAATTTCTGGGTCTACATCTGGCGCTCCTTCGGCAAAGACACTTTTCGGCCCACCGGAGAAAATGATGCCTTTCAACCGCTTGCCTCGCAATTCCGCAGCTTTTACGTCGTACGGCAACAATTCCGAAAAGACGTTCAGCTCACGGATGCGGCGGGCAATCAATTGATTGTATTGGCCGCCAAAATCAAGGACGACAACAACTTCATGGTCAGACATACAGGCACTCCCTTTATCTTGAGGTAGGTTCATTTGCGAATAAAAAAGAGCCAATCCTTCGTCGTCTGATCAGGTTTCCCTGACAAATGCCAGACTGATACGAAGGTCGGCTCCGAATAAAGCGAACGCAAAATGACGACGACAGTATGCACCCCGTCTTCGCGCAACACAACTTATCCGCAAATGGATCATAACCGACCTCGTAGTCAGGCGATTCACGGTCGCCCGGTAGAGACTGCCAAGCCATATCCTCAGCACTATACGAGTCTCCGAATTACGCAATCATTCTACTCATTCGAGTCTATGTCGTCAATTGCAGATTTGTGTCGAAACGAAAATCTGTAGAGTTGCCGTAGCCATTTCATGCTTGTGACCTGCATGACCTGTGCCGCTTGGCTTTGAAATGGCTCGGAACCGTACAAGACGCGCTCAGCCGTTTGCACCCAATCGCGAAACTCACCTTCCGCAAGCCCAGCGCGCGCGGCAAACGGCCAGAGTTCGCGCAATGTCACCGCTTGGCGCAACACGTTGCGCTTCTGCAAACGCAACATGAGCATCCGATATGTGCGCTGTAGCGCGCGCTCGGGATGTGTGCGCCATTGCCGCTCCAGACGGTAGAGCGCGATGCGGTGGCGCAGTACCCACGTCAGAATCAACAACAGTGAAATGAGTCCTGCTAGCCCCCATACAACCGCGCGAAGAACTGCGCTTACCTGCATACCGCCCCCCGTCCCCAAACTCGACACCGGTGGTGTCTTGACTGGCGTGGTGACAGGCGTTTTCGGCGGCACTGGTTTATTCGGCTGTACCGGGGGCGGCAATTGCGTCGTTCCCGGCGAATTGTGCGCATTTGCCTGTTCGTGAAACGGAATGGAAAAATTGGGCGTCGGATCAAACGGGATCCACCCGTATTCGGGAAAATAGACTTCCACCCACGCATGCGCATCGGCATTGGTTATCAAATAACGGTGATCTTTTGAGCCTTGATATCCGAGATCCTGCGTCCCATCCGCAAAACCCGTCACCCAGCGCGTAGGCACACCTAGAGTGCGCAACATGACCGCAAGGGCGGAAGAAAAGTTATTGCAGTAGCCGCTTTTGCTGTCGAACAAAAATTGATCTACGTAATCCTGGTGTCTGCCCGGCACCGGCACATCGGTCGTATCATAGGTGTAGTTATTTTTTAAGTACGTAACCAAGTCGCTTACCATGGTGTACTCACTGGCATTTTTATCATCGTGAATGATGTCGTCGGCAAGTTGCCCTACACGTTTTGGCAATTCAGAGGGCAATTGCAAATCATACTGCTTGACGGTCGCCGGAATTTCACCTTCCTCCTGCGCAAATGGCGTGCTGTCTTTGGCCAGCACCGTGTAAGGTGCGGTCAACTGTTCCGTTTGGACGACATAAGAACTGCCTGCTTTCAATCTTGGCGCATGAATATTCCCTTGGATGTCGTCCACCGGAATATTCATGTTGGACGGATAGATGTCCGGCAGTCCACTCACCTTTTTGACCGCGTAACCGCCAAGTAGGTCCGACGTATTGACTTCATCCGAGACGATCTCTATTTTTTCATTGAATGTCTGTGTCGGTAAGTTGTAAAACGCGTATTGTTGCATGTTTGTAAATGGTTGGTTCATTTGTTCGGCCATCATTTGGTCGCCTGTCAGTTTCGCGGAAACCCAGCCTTTGCCCGTGTAGGTGGACAACGTCTGCCCCCGCAAATACGTCGGGTGCGGACTGTATACATACATCACCAAATTATCATTCTCCACGAACGATCCGCCGAGTTTTGTATCATTCAATTGATACCCAACCATTTGGATACCCGCTCCAGTGTCATTTCCAGAACCCGCGCCCGGTGAGAACGGATTCGGCCACACAGGTTCCCTTTTTGGCAACACAGCAGCCACGCCAACGCCAACGAAAAGCAGCATACACAGTGGCAACAAAAACCGGATAGCCGGACGCGTTCCAGGCGGCACGAAGAGACGAATCCGCTCCAATTGATTCAGACCCAGCACAAAGATGCCAATGACAATAATCGTCACGATTGCCCCATTCGGATGCACATTCGTATTGCTGTCGATGGCCGCCAGCACGACAATGGCAAGCCCGTTATAGAAAAGCCACAGTCTGACCCTGTAACTTGAATAGGCCAAAAGCCAATAAACCCCGATGGTCACCCAGAGAAACAGAAACGTCTGCAGCGGATCTGCAGGTAAATGCAGGGTAAACAAGCCAACGAATTGATGAACGAGCAACGAGAGCGTTTGAATCACACCGGCCAAGGTCAGATGCTGCCCCGGCCGCCAAAAATAGAGAATATAGCCGAAGGAAGCGACAATCCCCCCACTCAGCTGCGCCCACCATCTCGGAAAGCATTGCGCGATGGCAAGCACCAAAAAGGGAAAAATGAAGGATGGAGCGCCTGATAACAAACCGAGACTTGCCATCGGGGTGAAAAACATATAGAGCCAAACCGCGCAAACGATTGCGTGAAATCCTCGGAGCGCAAACTCAGTGCGGTGAATTCGTGGCACCGATGACACCCCCTCGATACAAGAACGACAATTGATCTGATTTGCGAATGAGATGCACCTGCGCACCTGCGGATTGCAGTAACTTCACACCTTGCAAATCTGCATCCGTCAGACGAGCACCCGTGAATGGTACAAAATACTGGACTCCGCCCAGATGTGACAGCGCGGTCACCACTACAGCGACTTCTTTGTCCACGCGCGGCGAAACGATGACAAAGACTGTGCCCCGCGTTGATTCTGCGCCAAGCTGCCGCAAGATGGGCACCATATCTTGGCGACTGACGGGTTGCAACGCGGCAAGCGATTCCATGCAGCCATTTAAAAGGGCGACATCTGTGCCTGTCGGATAAACGACATGCGGACTGGTTGTCAAAGCCATCCCAAATTTGCGGTTGTTGTCATACGCATGACGCAATAAAGAAGCCGTGATGGTCATGGCGAGATCGAACTTTTCCGCACTTTGGTTGCCTTCTCCGTAAGAGAAAACCGTACTGTCCGGCACGAATTTAAACTCAGACGTCACATGCATTTCGAATTCCTTGGCCTGTAATTGTCCTGTTCTCGCGGTGACAGGCCAATGAATTCGATTCAATCTATCCCCTGGGACATAGGCCCGTACGCCAATCACATTGCTCGACTCTTCACTGCGACGGTGGGACGGCTGATGTTCTCCATATTCGTCAGGATGATGCCCAGTCCAACCACGAACAGGCGCAATGCGCGGATAAACGATGAGATGGTTTCCTTGACGAATGGCTTTTTGCACCCGTAACAATCCCAGCAAATCTCCAGTCTCCACAGTTGTTCCATTCAACTGGTACACACCGCGCGGCAAGTTTTTTACCGTATACGTGTAATCGATCCGGCTCTTCCACAGTGGGACATGGATGCGGTCCAGCCCTGTCGTTTGCAATATCCACCTTTGTGGCAATCCTTCGTGAATCCGTACCCAAAACATCGGCCAAATATTGCGGCGCCGCAATGAGACACGCACTGTCAGACTTTGCCCCGCCGCCAACCGCTGGGCAGACAGCTCTCGCTTCACCTGAATGCCGGATAACGAGACAAAAAGCGTCAGCCATTCATAGATTACCAGGACAATGCTGAAGTAAAACAAAAACCAAGCGAAAAAGCCCCCGGTCACTTCCCCAAACACGAATAGACCGCCGACCAATAAAATGGTCACGAGAGCCGCTGCAACAGCTCTCCAGCGCATCAATCCATCGCCCCCTGCAACGCTGGAACTGGCACCTTCGCCAGCAAGCGTTCAACAATCCCTTCCACATCTATCCCAGACAGACGCGCGTCCGCTGTCAGGAGCAAGCGATGCCCAAGGACAAATGGCGCCAAATACTGAACATCGTCAGGCACGACATACGTGCGATGCGCAATGAAAGCCAGCGCCTGCGCAGTGCGAAACAGCGCCAAACTCGCCCGTGGGCTCGCGCCCAAATAAATGTCTGGATGCGATCTCGTTCGCTGCACGATGTCCACTATATATTCCTTGATCTGATCAGCCACGTGCACCGCTCGCACGTGCTGCCTCCAGCGCAAGATTGTATCCGAGTTCACCGTCGGTTGAATCTCATCAATGGGATGCTGACGTTGCTGACCCGAGAGAATGTCCATTTCTTCTTCATGGGTCGGATAACCCATTTTAAACTTGAGCAGAAATCTATCTAACTGCGCCTCTGGCAACGGGAATGTGCCTTCAAACTCGATGGGATTCTCCGTCGCCAAGACAAAGAACGGTTGTGGCAGAACATGCGTTTCGCCATCGGCGGTCACACTCTGTTCCTCCAACGCCTGCAGCAACGCAGACTGGGTCTTTGGCGACGTGCGATTAATTTCATCAGCCAAGACAACTTGTCCGAAAATCGGCCCTTTGCGGAATTGAAAGGTTTGAGCTTGCTGATTATATATGGAGACTCCAGTCACATCAGACGGCAGTAAATCCGGTGTAAACTGGATTCGACGGAAATAGCATCCCAACGTCTTCGCAGTGGCCCGCACAAGCATCGTTTTGCCAACACCCGGTACATCTTCCAACAAGCAGTGCCCCCCTGCCAAAAGCGCTGTCAGCACAAGGCGAATGACATCATTCTTGCCGACAATCACTTTTTGGATGTTTCTAACTACAGGCTGAATTTCCGGGTGCCATGTATCAAACAAAATTTTCTGCGCTTTTTTTGTCACACTTTTTACCTCTATTCCGTCTAAGTTTACACGATAGACCGCCATGGTGATGCATCCCGACCAGTAGAATCATGAAAATGCTAGTCAATCGAAGCATCGCGGATGGCGCACACAAAAGTGTCGACTTTATTTACAGAGTAGACCGCCATGCGTGATGCGTCCCGCACCAGCCGAACCATGAAAATGCCAGTCAATCGGAGCATCGCGGATGGCGCACGCACAGGTATCGACTTTATTTACAGGGTAGAAGTCACCTAAGGGACATGCGATAAATCCTCTAGTCATTCAAAAGGAAGCAAAACACAGTAAAATCCAGAATTACTCCCCTATATATTCTCTAGTATTCTAACAAATAACTTGTACAATTGGCGATGGAGAGATGGTCAGAGAATGCCGCTTCATCTAGGAAATCATTCATCTATTTTGAAGTAAACCAACAAAATTCCACGCGTGTCACGCGCGCCAGAATCAGATGATTGGACTTTCAAGCGCGGATGGTGACGCGCGTTCCAATGTCAACTTTACTCGCTAAATCAAGCACGGCGTCATTTTGCATACGGATACAGCCATGCGACACTCTTTTGCCAATACTGCTCGGACGATTCGTGCCATGTATGCCATAATGCGGTCTGGATAGACCAAGCCAATATGCCCCAAAAGGGCCACCGGGATGCGCCTGACGATTCACAATTCGATACTCGCCAGTCGGCGTGGAAGAAAGTATTTTTCCAATCCCTACAGGATAACTGCGAACCACAGTATTTCCCTTCAGCAAATACAGTCTTCTCGCTGATAAATCGACGATGATTCGATACGGCATTCTTTCCAACTCCTCCACGTAACCATCACGCGCTCAGATCAGCTTACGCGAAAAAGTGGAAAGTGTACCGGGTGGATGGATGAACCGCTCTATACATTGTTTATGCTGTCAGAATGGATCATAGCATATGCTGAATGCCACAGCGATTGCCGTCTGTATCAATTCGTATTCAGAATGAGGTGTTCCATTCGTTTCACGTCTGTTCATTTGTGGTCAAACGAGGGGCGAGGATTGCATTGATAGTGTGCCGTCGGATGTTTATGATCACCCAGAATATCCGCTCCCACTGCTGGCAGTATCTCTTCGGCAGTAAGTCTCGTGACAGACACCTTGGTTTGACTCATTGCTGCTAGCTCGTCGTCCCTATCTTTCGCCATACAGACAACGCCCATGTCCATATACACAAAAGAACCCCCGCCGTAGCGAGGGTTCTCGTCGTTCAGGCAAAGCCTAAACCAAATTCACATCATGCCACCCATGCCGCCCATACCGCCCATGTCAGGCATTGCAGGTGCGGATTTTTCCTTTTCCGGTTTGTCGGCAATCGCAGCTTCCGTTGTGAGGAATGCTGCAGCTACGCTTGCTGCGTGTTGCAGTGCAGAACGCGTAACCTTAGCTGGGTCAACGATGCCAGCCTTGAGCATATCGGTCCAATCGCCCGTTGCTGCGTTGTAGCCAAAGCCAATGGCTTCTTTCTTCAACCGCTCAACGATGATGGAACCTTCAACCCCGGCATTCTCAGCAATTTGGCGGACTGGCGCTTCAAGTGCCTTGCGGACCAAGTTCACACCTGTCAATTCGTCGCCTTCTACACTGACGCTGTCGAGCGACTTGATGACGTTGATGAGCGCCGTACCGCCGCCTGCGACGATACCTTCTTCAACCGCAGCGCGGGTGGAGTTGAGCGCGTCTTCAATGCGCAGCTTCTTCTCTTTGAGCTCGGTTTCCGTTGCAGCGCCAACCTTGATGACAGCTACACCGCCGGACAATTTTGCCAGGCGTTCTTGCAACTTCTCGCGATCGAAGTCCGAAGTGGTTTCTTCGATTTGGTTTTTGATTTGGCTGATTCGAGCGCCAATTTCGCTCTTCTCGCCACTGCCATCCACAACGATGGTGTTTTCTTTGCTGACGCGAACCTGACGAGCGCGACCAAGTTGTTCAATGTTTGTGTTCTTCAGTTCCAAGCCGAGCTCTTCACTGATAACTTGACCACCGGTCAATGCAGCGATGTCTTGCAACATTGCCTTGCGGCGATCCCCAAAGCCAGGCGCTTTGACAGCGACAGCATTGAATGTACCGCGGATTTTGTTGACAACCAACGTCGCCAATGCTTCGCCTTCAACGTCTTCGGCGATGAGCAAGAGCGGACGGCCGGATTGCACAACGCGTTCCAGTACCGGCAGGATCTCTTGGATGTTGCCAATCTTCTTATCGGTGATGAGAATGTACGGTTCGTCCAATACAGCTTCCATCTTGTCCGTGTCTGTAACCATGTACGCGGAGAGATAGCCGCGGTCGAATTGCATACCTTCAACGACTTCCAACTCCGTCGTGAAGCCTTTTGACTCTTCAACCGTGATGACGCCCTCGTTGCCAACCTTCTCCATCGCATCAGCAATCAATGCGCCAATTTCTTCTGCGCCTGCAGAGATGGCAGCAACCTGCGCGATGTTGTCACGGCCTTCAACTGGCTTCGAAATCGCTCCGATTTCAGCGACTGCAGCTGTTACAGCCTTTTCGATACCGCGGCGCAGGACCATTGGGTTTGCACCAGCAGCGACGTTTTTCAAACCTTCGCGAATCATCGCTTGTGCGAGCACGGTTGCAGTTGTTGTACCATCACCAGCGACGTCGTTGGTTTTGGTTGCAACTTCCTTAACGAGTTGAGCGCCCATGTTCTCATAAGCGTCTTCAAGTTCGATTTCTTTCGCAATGGTCACGCCGTCATTGGTGATGAGCGGAGAGCCAAATTTCTTTTCGAGCACGACGTTGCGGCCTTTAGGCCCCAAAGTCACTTTGACCGCATCGGCCAACGCATCCACACCGCGCAGCATTGCACGACGAGCATCTTCACTAAAGCGGATTTCCTTAGCCATCTTTTAGAACCTCCTTGACCATATGTAGTCGACTGTGGTCGACTTATTTTTCGACGATCGCCAAGATGTCGCTTTCACGCAAAATCAGGACTTCTTCGTTGTCCACTTTAATTTCTGTACCCGCATACTTGGAGTAAATGACGCGATCCCCGACTTTGACGTCGAGTGCGATGCGTTTCCCGTCCTCTACGCGGCCTGGACCAGCTGCGAGGATTTCTCCCTCCTGCGGCTTTTCCTTCGCATTGTCCGGAAGAAAAATGCCGCTAGCGGTTTTTTCCTCACGTTCAATTGGACGTACCACAACGCGATCAGCAAGTGGCTTTAGCATGTGAATAACCTCCTCAAGTATCAGTCATTCTTTGTTAGCACTCACAAGCGTCGAGTGCTAACACCAAGAAATATAATAATAGCTCCAACTGTCCTTTGCAAGAAGTTGCCGCAAACTTTTATATGTATCGAGGTCTGCCGCAAACAAATCACTCGTACAGCCAGCCGCCAACCCCAAGCGCCGCAATATCCTTTTTTCTCACATGTACACCTGCGAGTATGCGAGGCAACAGTTTATCGAAAGACGTGACTGGATGTCGAAGCACAGCTCTGGGAAGACCAAAAATGGGCGTACGCTCACGATAAGCTAACATTAAAAGCGAACCGGGGTTGATGGGCGTGCCATGTGTGATCACATCGGTGGCTACCGCGCGGACAGCGCTTGGCGAACTGTCATCTGGGTCCCCCGACATCCCACCCGTAATACAAATTAAAGTGGCGCCCGCCTCACATGCCGCCAGAATCGCGCTTTCAATTTCAGCCTGTGTGTCGCCGACAAATGTATGCTCGTGCACCGCTAAATCAAATGCCTGGAATTTGTCCTTCAATACCGCCCCGAACTGATCCTCACTTCGGCCACTGCCAATATCTCCAGTTGCCGTAATCACGTGAATCTGTTGGGCGCGATACGGAAATACATCTATGATGCTACGCCCGCCATACGTCTCCTCGGCGATAAGCTGTACGGCGCGCACTGTGGTTTCATCAACGACGACAGGAATTGGCCGCACACTGCCCAACAACATCCCAGAGGAAACGTGGATGAAGGAACGACGTGTGGAAATGGAGACGTCATGGATACTGTTCATCGCAGCCACGCGACGCGAGTCGACCCAGAGCATGCCGTTGTGCCTGGCCTGGAAAAAGAGCTTTCCTTCGTTCACCTCTGACAGAAGAACCCCTTGTCCAGCCAACGCCTCTGCCATTTGCGAGGCAGCATCCTCTGCATGCAATTCACCTTTCTCTGGTTCAAACACAAGCAGATGCTGTTTGCCCATGGCGATGAATTCCGCAATATCCTTTTCCTCAATCACGTGCCCTTTGCGAAATTGGGGATCACTTTGTCCGTCATGTGCGATGCGTGTTAAATCGTGTGCTAATCGGAGGCCAATGGTTGCTTGTACAGGAACTTCACGACGCTTCAAACGCATCCCTCCATGCCAAAGACTTTCTAAATCACCTGGCGCAATCAATCACACCCTGCTCGGTCACTACATAGCAGAGCGGCACATCGTGCGCTGCAACAGGCAACACATCTCGAACTTGAACGTCAAACCCAACACCGATGGTCGTGATGCCCTCACTTGCCCGAGCCAGCCAACGGTCGTAATACCCGCCGCCGTATCCAAGCCGCCCCCCGCTACGCGTAAAGCCAAGTCCTGGCACCAACACCACATCCACCTGTGATGGATGCACAACTTGCGCTGAAGGCGCCGGGGCCAAAATGCCAAACGTGTCAGGCACCAACGTTGACCAATCCACCACCACGCGCATGACCATCTCGGTCTTTGACACCACCTGCGGCAGGACAACCTGCCACCCCATCGCCCGCAGTGAGTGAAAGAGCGCAGACACGTCGGCCTCGCCGCGCGTGGCTGCATATAAAGCGATCATCCGCGAAGAAGACTGATGCGCCAAGGTTCGCCGCTTGCAAAATTGTTCAATATGCCGACAAATTCGTGTTTGGGCGATATATCGATACGATTCTGCTAAACTTATCCTATCGTGTTTCAGGATCCGCCGCAAACGACTTTTCTCATCTTCAATGGACAAATGAATCCGGTTCCTCTCGTCGATAGAGATCTAGTTTGACGAACAGCCAAGGCGCAGCAAACGTGATCCACCAGCCAATCAGTAAATCGCGCAACAAGCGCCACGGCAATTCTGTAGCATGGGCCTTTAATACATATTGTAACCCAAGCACGCCGCCAATGCCGATGACTGCGGCACAAACGCGCTTCCACCAGCCTTTGTCAAAACTGCTTTTGACAAAGCGCATTTCAAAGAGCGCACCTGAGCCGCTCGCAAACAAAAATGTGGCGTATTCCGCGCCTGTGGGGTCATGATTCATATAAAACAAAATGGCTGGAAACAACACAGCAAAGACAAGCGCAAAGTGAAAAGGAACGCTTCGATAGCTCCACCAGCGTCCTACATTCCAGCCTGCGACGCCAAATACCAAGCCAAGCAGCCACCCAATGAGCACATCTACTGGCCAGTGTAAACCAAGATAAATCCTGGACAAGCTGATGCCAACAACCAGCAATGTGCCCAGCCATAGAACCCATGGTTTCTTCAGCCAGCGGCTCAGTGCGACAAAGAACGTGATGGTGCCCTGTGCATGCCCGCTTGGCATCGACAAGCCAGTGGCGGAACTGGTATAAACGGATCTGATACCAGGTACGCCCATGGGCCGCGCAATATGCAGCCCAGCCTTCAACCAGGCGTTAAAAAACATGCTGGTCATGAACACGTAAGCAAGGCGCAGCCCATAGCGGCGATTGATCGCCAAAAAAAGGATGGGCAAAACGAGCATGTAGCACGATTCTGTACCAAGATAGGACAACAAAATGGCGATTTTATCCAACCACGGATTGTGAAATGATTGTATCCAGATAATCAGTTCATATTGCCACCTAAAGCCATTTGGCAAGGGGAATTTGGGGGTTGCCATACTGCTGTCCTCCTACTGTGCAAATAAAGTCAATGCCTTGGTGCCGCGAGACGCCAAGGCATAAAAACAGGCATCGTGATCGCTCCACAGTCGATTCAGGAAGGCCTGTCTTCTACCCGGTTTGCTAGAGTGTATGAAACAAAGGGGAATTCATATGATTGTTTTGCAAGTCAGCCATGTAAAAAAGAGCTATGACACCGTTGACGTCCTCCACGACGCGTCGCTCATCGTGCGCGATGGGGACAAAGTCGGCCTGGTCGGCGGCAATGGGGCAGGAAAATCGACGCTGATTCAAATTGTCACAGGGGAAGAACATGCTGATGCAGGACAAGTCACGCGGCGTGAAGACGTGAGCATCGGTTATGTATCGCAATTTATCGATCCGCCCGCAAATGCGACCGTTTACGGGTTTGTCGCAGAGGCGCGCGCGCAACTGCAGGAGATGGAGCGCCAGTTGCGCGAATTTGAGCAGCAAATGGCCAAGCCCAGCGTCTATGAAGACCCAGCGCGCTTCGAACAAGTGAGTCGCGCGTATGACACACTGTCACGTCAATTCACGGACGCCGGTGGATACGCTTGGCAAACAGATATCCGCCGTGTTCTCGCTGGTCTTCGCTTTCCGGTCGACATGCACGAACGCCCGATCTCAGCTTTGAGCGGCGGCCAAAAAACCCGCCTGTCGCTGGCGCGTCTGCTGGCGTCACAGCCGACGTTGCTCGTCCTTGACGAGCCGACGAACTATTTGGATACAGATACGCTCACATGGCTTGAACAATTTTTGAAAGCGTACACGGGCAGCATTCTTGTGGTGTCGCATGATCGCTATTTTCTCGACGAAGTGACCAACCAGACCGTTGAGCTGGAGGCCGGGGTCACCACCAGTTATGTCGGCAACTATGCGCGCTACATCGAGCAAAAAATGGAGCAGCGGCTTCAGCGCGCCAAACAGTTTGCGCAACAACAAGAGGAAATTGCCAAACTGGAGACATTTATCGCGAAGAACATCGTGCGCGCCTCTACGACCAAACGCGCGCAAAGCCGCCGCAAGATGTTGGAGCGGATGGACCGCATAGAACAGCCTGGCGGCGACTTGCCCCAAGTGCTCCTGTCGTTTACCGCGGCGCGCCCCTCCGGTCGCGACGTGCTTTATGTCGACCAATTAAGCATCGGCTACGATGGACACACACTCGCCAAAGATGTCAGCTTTCGGCTCGAACGCGGCATGCGGTTGGCCATCCTTGGCCCAAACGGGATCGGCAAAAGTACCTTGCTCAAGACGATACTCGGCCAAAATGCCCCGCTTGGCGGCACGTTTACATTTGGCCAACATGTCCAAGTCGGCTACTACGATCAAGAGCAGTCAGATCTCGATATGTCGAAAACGGTGTTGTCCCATGTGTGGGACGAACATCCGGGAATGGACAGAACGACTGTGCGCAGCGCATTGGCTCAGTTCCTCTTCCGCAACACAGATGTGGATAAACCGATTGCCGGCTTGAGTGGCGGCGAACGCAGCCGTTTGAACCTCTGTCGGCTGATGCTCCAACGCGCGAACACGCTGTTCATGGACGAGCCGACCAATCACTTGGATATCCCCAGCAAAGAGGCCTTGGAGACGGCGCTGGTCGCCTACGACGGCACACTGCTGTTCATCTCGCACGACAGGTATTTTATCGACGCCATTGCCACGCACGTGGGTGTCTTGTCTGCGGATGGCCTGACGATGTACATCGGGAACTACAGCGATTATCGAGAAAAGTTGGCGGAAAATGAGCGGCTTGCGCAAATTGAAGCGGAGGAGGCCGCGCATCAGGGAAAATCACATGTGGAGAAACAAACGCGCACGGGCGATGAAGAAGCGCTCGCGGCAAGCACAAACGCGCGGCGACGCATTCGCTCCTCTGACGTGCGCAAGGCAGAGGAAACTGTCGCGCGCTGGGAAAATATCGTTGGCGAATGCGAGCACAGGCTTGCGCAAATCGCAGAAGCATTAAGCGAGGCGGCGCAAGCACAGGATGTGGAACAAATCTATACGCTGGAAGCAGAGCGGGAAACGGTGGAGAAACAACACCAAGAGGCGTTGGACGCATGGGAACAAGCGTCCCTTGCATATGAAGAAATCAGACAGCAAGCTGATTTGGAAGCGTAGCTGCCGACGCAAAGCACTGCAGCAATGTGCGCTCCATAAACTTGTACACAAAGATATCCACAGTATGCACAGACTTATCCACAAGCCGACTCGCTACCATTCGTGGCTTTTCGACAGTTTTCCACAAAATCCACACAACGTCAGCTGTGGATTTGTTCACAAGGTTGTGGATAAGTCGTCATGACAGATATATATCAGCCGTATGGCGCGGCCACGCTTGCCAAACCTCCAGCGGCAACTGTGCATAAGCGTTCAGATAAAGGTCGTCTTGGTGACCTTGGCAAAATCGATAATATCCAGCAGCGGCAATCATGGCTGCATTATCTGTGCAAAAGCGCAAAGGTGGAAAAACCACGTCAACCTGTTCGGCGACCGCGAACGATTCCATGGCCTGGCGCAGTCCCTGATTCGCAGCCACGCCGCCTGCCACCACTACTTGCCGCAAGCCAGTTGTCGCGATGGCGCGCCTTGTCTTCTCCAGCAAGACATCGATGACGGCAGCCTGAAAGCTGGCGCACACGTCTTCCGAAACAATTTCCTCGCGCCGATTGCGCTGTTTTGTCAGCGCGTTGTTGACCGCCGATTTCAAACCGCTGAAACTGAAATCAAACGTGTCTTCGTCTAGGAGCGCCCGAGGAAAATCATATGCGCTGGCGTTCCCAATCTGGGCCAACTTATCGACCTTTGGCCCCCCTGGATAGGCAAGCCCAAGCAATCTCGCGACTTTGTCGTACGCTTCCCCCGCTGCATCGTCTTTGGTCGCTCCCAGTTTCTCGAACTGAAACGACTTATCCACAGTCAACAATTCCGTATGACCGCCCGAAACGACCAAACACAAAACCGGCCAGGCGACGTCTGACTCAATGGCGGCAGCGGCCACATGCCCTGCGATATGATGGACGCCAATGAGCGGTTTGCCACTTGCCAAGGCGTACCCTTTAGCGGCAGACACCCCCACGAGAAGAGAGCCGAGCAAACCAGGTCCGCAAGTCACAGCAATGGCATCCACATCATCTAGAGACATCTGGGTATCCTTCATCACCTTGTCGACAACCTGCGTGATGGACGTGACATGGTGACGGGAAGCGACTTCCGGCACAACACCGCCAAACGCCGCATGAATCTCCATTTGGGTAGCCGTCACTTCGCCAAGCAGCGTCCGGCCATCTGCCACAAGCGCGGCGGAGGTCTCATCACAGCTGGTTTCAATGCCTAAGATAATCAAACTGTTTCTCCTTTTGCGGACGCCAGGTGCGGTAAATCGGCCCACATGATGATTGCGTCCTCTTTATTGTCTGTATAGTATCCTTTGCGCACACCGACGCGCTCAAAGCCGTACTTGCGATACAAGTTTTGGGCAATCGTGTTGGTCACGCGCACTTCAAGCGTCATCTTTCCCCCGCCGGCTGCAGCGCATAAGGACATCAACGCCTGCAACAACCGCTCACCCAGTTTGCGGCCGCGAAATGTTGGATCCACCGCGATGTTCGTAATATGCCCCTCGTCCATAATCAGCCACAGCCCGCCATAGCCGACGATTTCCCCCTCGTACTCGGCCACGATATAACGCGCCAGGCGATTCTCCACCAGTTCACCCAAAAACGCTTGGCGTGTCCAAGGCGCCGTAAACGAACGCTGTTCCACCCGCAACACCTGATCCAAATCTTGCAGCAACATTCTGCGGATAACCAGCTTCTCCCCATCCCATGTACTCAAGCCCGTCCGCCCCTCTCCAGTTCCTCTTGCAACTTTGCCTCTGCTTCGACGGGCAACGCGTATTCTGGCGCTACGTCATGCAGCCGCTCCCCCGTAAAAAACGGATAGCTCCCCGTGACCGTCAGACGCAACAACGCCTGCGGCAGTCCCCCAGACGCATAACGCCACTCAATGACATCTACCCCATCTGGCATGCCATCAAGCTGGCCCATTTGCGCCGCCGGGAAATCGTGAACACAGACAGGCGCCCGTCCCGCGATGACATTCGCCGGAATGGTCGCCAACCAGCTTGAGACCTCGCGAACTGTCGCATCTTCACGCGCAACCAACATCCCTTTATCAAGGCTAAACCAAGCGCCAAATGCCCGTTGGCGCCGCGCAAACAAGAGCACCAACACCCGGCGTGGCGCTGCAATGCAGGTATGCCCAGCCGCCAATGCAATCGCATCCAACGTGGGAATAGTCGTCAACGGGACACCGAGCGTGTGCGCCATCGCCTTTGCAGTCGCGACCCCCATCCGCACACCCGTATAGGAACCCGGCCCAATCCCCACACCAAGTTGCTGCAGATTGACGACCTCCTGCCCTGACGACTGCAGCGCAAATTGAAGCGTCGGCTGCAACAACCGCGAATGCCCCCGCAGCACACGCTGCACGACACCGGTATACAAGGTGCCATCCGTTGCGCCAATCCCCACACCAAGGGCATCCGTCGCCGTATCCATCACCATTACGCCCATGCAGCCTTCCACTCCTCAAGCCTTAAAGCGGCGTCGATCCCTTCACTCTGAATCGCAATGCAGCGTGTCTCTTGCAGCTCTGGTGCATCATATGAAAACTGCACCCACAAATAATTGTCCAGTTCCGCCATGACCCCCCTGGGCCATTCGATCAGCACGACTTGCTGGCCATCCAAATAATCATCAAACGCGATCTGTTCGAGTGCATGCGCTGTCAACGTCTGCCCATGCTCATCGGCATACAGCCGATACAGATCCATATGGACAAACGGCAGGCGGCCATCATACTCGGCAACCAGCGTAAACGTCGGGCTGGTCACCGCTTCTTTGACACCGAGCCCCGCGGCCACCCCTTGAGCAAAATGAGTCTTGCCGACGCCGAGATCGCCCGACAGCAAAATGATATCGCCGGGTTGGAGCAATTCGCCGAGCATCGTCCCCAACTGCTGTGTAGATGCTGCCGATGTTGTGTAAACTATCCAATCTTGTGCCATGAGTGACTCCTCGTTAAGCGGTCTGAAAAGAGAAGGGCCATTCGACTGCGCACTGCATCTTCAGCGCCAAACGAAGCCCATCCTACATTTCGAATCTATCGCGATCCCGCCCTAGACGCGCGCGCAAAATGATTGTATCCCTTTGGTTCAATGACTTCCAGGCGGCCATCCACATGTCGCATCACTACGCCATCCCCCGTCTCACAACGGCCAATTTGCGTGATTGGCACACGGAGCAATTGCGCATTCGCCAGCAAAACGGCAAATGTCCGCGCTGGAACCGCGCCCACCAATTCATAATCCTCGCCGCCGTATAAAGCGTAGCTGAGTGGGTCTGCTTGTCGACTGCGCGCTTGCTCCTTCACTTCCGGCTGCAGTGGAATACGGGCTGCTTCAATGACGCACCGCACCTGACTCTGCGCCGCAATTTCATTCAATTCACTGGCAAGCCCATCACTGATGTCATTGAGCGCATGAACCCCGACTTCCGCAAAGAACTGCCCAGCGCTGACCCTTGGTTCTGGCCGCTGGTGTTTGGCTACAAGCGCAGCCTGCCCTGTCGGTGAAATTGCGCTCTGCTGCATGAGCGTCTCCAGTCCGGCGCTCGAACCGCCAAGCCGACCAGTGACAAAGATGACATCGCCGGGCTGTGCGCCGCGGCGCGTAATGGGCTTGTCCGCTTCACCGATGACGGTGGTCGTGATGACCATCGGCCCTGTGGTGGACACCACGTCGCCCCCCACCACATGGCAGCCAAAGCGCGCGGTCACTTCTGCAAAGCCGTCATACAATTTGCCGAGCCGTTCTTCATTCCAATCGGATGAAATGGCGAGCGAAACCAAGGCGTACAACGGTTTGCCGCCCATCGCCGCAATGTCGCTCACGGAGACAGCAAGTGATTTGTAGCCGAGATTGTAATCGGTGATGGTCGATGGCAGAAAATGCACCCCTTCGACCATTGTATCTGTCGACATGATCAAGGGCTGCCCGCTCGTGCGCACAGCAGCGGCATCGTCGCCAATGCCAATCAAAACATCCGCGCCAGGCGCAGGCAATCGCTTGACAAGCGACGTGATCAAGCTAAATTCCTCCACAGGACTTCCTCCTCGTGGCTGCTATCCGTTCAACGGTATTTGTTTATGATACCAGCTTATCCCGATTGGCTGAAGCAAATCGACGGGAAACATGCATGTTCACACCACCCTGTCCATAGATATGTACAAGACAGATTTGGGGTGTGCGTATGGACCAACTGATGATGTGGTTGCAACAAATTTCAAACATCATTGTGGCACTCGGCTATCCCGGCGTGTTCGTGGCAATGGTTTTGGAGGGATTGGGCCTGCCATTTCCCGGTGATGCCTTTCTCGCCTTCTATGGATACGCCATTTCAGAGGGAGACATGAACGGCCTGGCCGTCCTGTCCATTGGGACATTGGGGTATCTCGCGGGTGTATCCATTATTTTTTGGCTCACTTGCCAATTTGGCAGCGTCATCTTAAAGCCATTCTATCGCCTGCACATTTTAAACGCCGGGCGAATGAACCACACCATCGAGTTGATGAATAAATATGGCGCATTGCTGCTGATTCCAGGGCGTTTCTTACCCGGCATTCGCTCGCTTAGCACCTATGCTGCAGCTTTTGGCAAACTGCCGTATAGCACTTTCACATTTTACACGCTTGTCAGCGCGATTTTCTGGTGCGGCATGTGGATTGGCCTCGGCTTCTGGTTTGGAGAAAATGTGCAAACCTTGCTGCAACATGTGCAATCGATACTGCTGTGGCTGACCGTGGGTGTATGTGCGGTAGCTGTACTATTTTGGCTGTACCGCCGCATGCAAACGAAGAATTGACCACCGCAACAAGTCAGATGCCATGGCCAGCAACACAAAAATAGCAAAAGCGATGAGAGACAAGTCCCTCATCGCTTTTGCCCTGTTGACGCTAGGATACCGTCGTCGTCTCTGTCTCCACCTGTTCTGCAGGCAGCGCACTGACGATGCGGCCTTGCGGGAAATTAAACACGTTCTTGCTGACAATGGTCTGTAACGCGTTGTTGACCGCCGTTGCATCCACCGGTTCTTTCGGATTGGAAATACTCAAACGCACATTCTTGTTTTGATCCGTCGCGAATGTCAGATGCAGCGCATACTTCGTTGTCATACAGCTTCCCTCCCCTCATGACACAATGTCGCAATGTTCACCTCGCTTACTGATTGCCAGACGAAGCGGCTGTGATGACCGTGGTGTCAACGCGGGCAATCTGAATGAGCGGCTCGGAAAACAGCGCCGCGATGGCTTGTCCGACAGCCAACAGATCATCGTCAGCAGCGTCCGTCACCACATTTGCAAAATTTTGCTTCTGCACTTTCGGTTCGCCGTTGGCCAACGTCCCGCTCTGCAATTGAATCTGCAGCACGCGACTAGCTGGTGTGGTCTGTGCCATTGTGCATCGCCTCCTCTCTCTTTTGCTGCGCGCACTAGGAGAAATGCCGCCAAGCCGACTTGAGGGGGACAAAGGGTCAACTTATTTAGATCTCTGCTGTTTTTCGTACCGTATGGCAAGATGAGAATTTCAGCGAGTTCTTTGCAGACAAAAAAAGGGCCGCTACAGTCTGTAGCGGCAATTGTGGAAAAGGGGGTCAAATTCGGACAAGCACCACTTCCTGTGCGGCACGTCCAACTTCTCTTGCATTGTAACCGCCAAAGATATAAATTCCCTTGAATTTAGCAGACATATTCAAAATCCCTATTGTTGATTCAAGTGACCGCGCTGACACAGGAGCAAACAACCGCTTTGTACGCTGCCAATTCAGAAAGCGTAAGTTAATGACCGATTAAGGCAGAGAGGCAGCGAACCTAACGGCTCCATTGTTGCGCTTGGAGGATAGAAACCGCTTCAGCATTTCGGGAAATTTGGAGACTATGACCGTCCAATCGATGATTGACTTGCAACATTTCTTTGCGCATACACTTGACATCAAACCGCATCTCGGCCATTTCATTTCTCAAATAGTGGATATCAGGTTGAGTCTGTGCTTTAAAATCTACCATCTCATCCTTTATGTCATTTTTGAAACTTTCCATTTCATCCTGTATGTCACTCTTGAAACCTTTCATTTCGTCCTTCATGTCACTCTTGAAACTTTCCATTTCGCCCTTCATGTCACTCTTGAAACTTTCCATTTCACCCTTCATGTCACTCTTGAAACTTTCCATTTCACCCTTCATGTCACTCTTGAAACTTTCCATTTCACCCTTCATATCACATCTGAAATTACCCATCTCATCTTTCATTTCGCTCTTAAAAGACTTCATTTCGCTGTGCAGATTGGAAACCATGCCTATCAACTGCGTCACCATCTGGTGGATTTGCTCCACTTTCACCTCGAGCTCCATCCCATCGCCCCCTATGTATGTCCTTACAAATAACATTACCCAAGGCGTTCTTCTGTGTCGATAACGGCCTGTAACAACCCACATACCAAACGTATACTTGTCGGTCATCAATATCCACGCTCCCACGACTGTCACATCTTCGCGCCTTGCATCGTCGTATGTTTGTAGACAAACAATGAGACCAGCTATCTAATGTCAAGCACTCTTTTGAGTTCTAAGAACCATGAAGGGAAGTGATTTTTAGGCGCATCTATATAAGCCTGTCAAAGACAGACGTGATT
>NZ_JBHUCX010000008.1:87293-106627 GCF_042678105.1 Alicyclobacillus fodiniaquatilis | reverse complement strand
GCTGTGTGTTTAGTTTTCAAGGTACCAATTCAATGCAGCTTCTGTCGAAGCAGCTCAAGCAATATATCACGAAGCGAAGTTCGTTGTCAACCATTTAGGTTTTCAAAACTTGGAGACCAAGTGAAGAAAACGTTGATGTGACAGGATATATCGGTCGGAATCGAAAGAGAAGCGCTCGAAGCGACATCGACTAATATATCACCCCTGTGCCTAGATGTCAAACATGAATTTTGATTTTGTGACTAAAAGTGCGCCGGATCGGCAAATAAGTTGAAAACCCGTTTGCTACGGACATCGCAAACGGGTTTCAGTACGATAACTCGGCGTCGAACAGCAAGCACCCGCCCGGTTTTAGATGCCGGATAAGGCGTACCTTCTTTTATTTCTCTTCAGCGCGAGCGCGCATCAGCGGGAATAACAGCACGTCCCGAATGGACGGCTGGCCCGTGAGCAACATGACGAGCCTGTCAATTCCGATCCCCAGACCGCCAGTTGGCGGCATCCCGTGCTCCAACGCTGTCAGGAAATCCTCATCCAAATCCTGCGCCTCGTCATTACCAGCCTCACGCTCTTGGAGCTGGGCTTCAAAACGGGCACGCTGATCTATCGGATCGTTCAATTCAGTGAATGCATTTCCATGCTCACGACCGACAATGAACAGTTCAAACCTGTCCGTAAAGCGCGGATCCTCTGCGCTTTTCTTGGCCAAGGGCGATATCTCCAGCGGATGCCCGTAGACAAAAGTCGGTTGAATCAGCTTGTCCTCGACTCTCTGCTCAAAAAACTCATTTAAAATGTGGCCGTAGGTCATGATAGACGTAATTTTGATATCATGTTCAGCCGCTAGACGGCGAGCTTCCTCATCTGATTGAACGGATCGAAAATCCACACCTGTGTACTCTTTGACCAAATCAGCCATGTGAGCGCGGCGCCACGGTTGCTCGAGATCAATTTCCCACTCGCCATATTGGACACGAAGTTGACCATTGACCTGTTGTGCGGCATAGCGGATCATGCCCTCGGTCAAATCCATAACGTCCTCGAAATCCGCATATGCTTCGTACAGCTCAAGCATTGTGAACTCCGGATTATGTCGGGTGGAAACTCCCTCATTGCGATATACGCGGCCAATCTCATAAACGCGCTCCAAGCCGCCGACAATCAGCCGCTTCAAATGCAACTCGATGGCAATACGCAGGAATAGGGACATATCCAGCGCATTGTGATGCGTCGTAAATGGACGCGCATGTGCTCCACTCGCGACGGCATGCAATGTCGGGGTCTCGACCTCTAGGTAGCCGCGATCATCCAAGTATCTGCGAATCGCTTGAATGATTTTCGTGCGCGCAATGAAGATTTCACGCACATCTTGGTTCACAATCAAATCCAAATAGCGTTGGCGATATCGCGTTTCGATATCCTTCAGACCATGAAACTTCTCTGGCAGCGGACGCAAGGCTTTCGAAAGCACGTCCAATTTTTCAACAAGTACGGTGATTTCACCCCGATTGGTTCGGAAAACCGTGCCTTCAACACCGATGAAATCACCGAGGTCCAACAGTTGAAATGCTTCATACGTTGCTTCACCAAGCACATCGAGCTTCGCGTAAACCTGAATGTTGCCGGAACGGTCGTTGAGTACAGCAAATGAGGTCTTGCCGTGACTGCGGCGAACCATCAGGCGTCCTGCAATGCGCACCCGCACATTCTCCGCTTCAAGTTGCTCCTTATCCTTGTCCGCCGCCGCGGTGAGAATATCCGCAGCATGATGTGTCACATCATAACGATGTCCGAACGGATCTATCCCCTTGCTGCGCAGTTCCTCCATCTTCTCCACTCTGATTTCAATCAGATCTTGTTCTTCCATATTCACCTCTCCAAGCTAAACGGACGAGGAGTTTCCCTCGTCCGCCCGGTTGTTCATTAGATAGCCAATGTAAACGTTATCTGTGGATATCTAAGATTTTGAATTGAATCGTACCCGCCGGAACATTGACTTCTACAATCGAGTCGACGTTCTTCCCGAGCAAGCTGCGCCCAACCGGAGATTCGTTCGAAATTTTATTTTGCGCCGGATCAGCTTCAGCAGAACCGACGATGGTGTATGTAACGTCCTCATCAAATTCAATGTCTTTTAACGTTACCGTTGAACCAATGCTGACAACATCTGTCGCAACTTCATCCTCTTGAATAATGCGCGCATTGCGCAGCATTTTCTCCAATGTCATGATACGACCTTCAATAAAAGCCTGCTCGTTCTTCGCATCCTCATATTCTGAGTTTTCACTAATATCTCCGTAGCTAATCGCCAATTTGATGCGTTCAGCCACTTCACGTCGTTTGACGCTTTTCAATTGTTCAAGTTCGTCCTCTAGTTTTTTCAAACCTTCCGGTGTAAGTAGTACCTCTTTTTCTGCCATCCTTATTTCACTCCTTTTCAAAACCAGTCGAACAGATACATATGCGTGAAGTATATAGGCCATTCGGCGAACACGCGTACAATTGCCGATTCGGGTTTCATAAGCGCTGGCAGTCTCGCAGGCGCAAAACGTCTATGCGCCATTATAGAGACCACCCAAAGCAATGTCAACGGATGTCAGCCAGCTTGTACACACGTTTTTTTATTCGCGCTCTGTGGCAGCCTGTTCCCCGAACAACTCTTCCTCTGTCACCTGTAGCACACGCGTCAACTGTGCTATCATCTGCGGCGTTGGCGTTCTCGTACCACGCTCCAAAGACCCGATAATGGCCACGCTGACACCCAGCTGTTCTGCAAGCTGAATTTGAGTCAGATGCTTTAATTTGCGATACGCACGCATTTTCCTACCAAAAACGTCCGACATAACGCACCTCGTCTTTCTCGTCGAAACACTGACTCATGACAGCGATGGTCTTGCCGCCTAACCCTCTTCGTTCAGGCACCAAATCTGCTAATGGCACAAGAACGAAAGCCCGCTGCCACATACGTGGATGCGGAATCTGTAAATCAGACAGGCAAATGTACGCATCATCAAACAACAATATGTCGAGATCCAGCGTGCGTGGACCAAAGCGAATGTCCCGCTTTCGATCCGCCGATAACTCGATTTGATGCAGGACATCTAGCATTTGCCGCGCTGACAGCGTCGTCTTTAAACAAACGACCATATTCAAAAAATCCGCTTGGTCCACGTAGTCAACCGGAGTAGTTTCATACACTGCTGAACATTTTACATCGCCCAGCTTTTGCAAAGCGGCAACCGCCTGACCGAGATACATGATGCGGCGCCCCACATTGGAGCCAATGCCCACGTACACCTCATGAGATGTCGCTTGACAATCCTCCACCGACAATCGCCTCCAACATGCGGCATACACGCACCGTTTCTTTGACATCGTGTACACGCACAACTTGTACACCATGGAGTAGAGCGTAGGCGACCGTCGCCAAATTGCCTTCCAACCGTTCGGAGACAGGCAAATTGAGGACGCTGCCGATGACGCGCTTGCGACTAGTTCCTAAAAGGACAGGGTACCCAAGTTGGCAGAACAGGTCAACCTCGCGGATACACGCCAAATCCTGTTGACGGGTTTTGGCAAAACCAACACCTGGATCTATGTATATTTGTTCCGGCGCCACGCCAAGATGCAACAGTTGTTGGACACCTGCCTCGGTCTCCCTGACCAGCGCAGTCACGTCGAGTGTTTCATCCATTTCGGAGCGGTTGTGCATATAGACGTACGCAACTTCACTTTGGCGAACCAACGTAGCCATGCGCGGATCTGCGCAAGCAGAGATATCGTTGATCATTTGAACCCCAAGTGCAATCGCGCGCTCCGCTGTTTCCACATGATAAGTGTCCACCGACACTGGCACGCGAACCGCAGGGACCAGCGACCGCAATACCGGTTCAAGCCGCGCCCACTCGGTTTCCCAGTCGAGCGCGATCGCGCCAGGACGAGTGCTCTCTGCCCCAATGTCCAACACATCTGCCCCATCTTCCACCAACTGGAACGCATGGCGAGTGGCGTCTTCAACCACTTCATAACGACCACCATCACTGAACGAATCAGGCGTGATGTTGACAATCCCCATCACGCGTGTGGCCGGCATCGTGAATTGCTGTTTCACACAACTTGCTCCTCATCTACCCTGTAAATTCATCGGCACCCTGGTGCGCGCCATCCGCGATGCTCCGAATGATTGGCATCCTTATGCTGCTGCTGACAAGATATATCACGCATTTTGGTCAAGTTTCTCAATCATATCGTCAAGCATTTGAGCGGAAAAATGATACTTGTTATTGCAAAAGTGACACGCAATCTCTGCCTGCCCCTGCTGTTCGCGCATCGACACCAACTCCGCGCGACCAAGGCTGATGAGCACTCGACTCAAGCGCTCATAAGAACAGCGGCAGCGAAAATGGATATCATTGATCTGCAAAATCTGCGCATCCGGACACAAAGTCAACAAAAGCGATTCGGCTGAAGGGTGCTCCTGTAAGAAATTCGTCACACTCGGCACCCGTTCTAGGCCTTGTTCGACATAAGCGACGTCCGCCTCTGTGTAGCCGGACATCAATTGCACAATAAATCCACCAGCACAGATCGGCCGATTGTCTGTCCCGACCAAAACACCAGCCCCCACAGCGGACGGCGTCTGTTCCGAACGGACGAAATAGTACGTGAAGTCGTCGCCGATTTCCCCCGTCTGCAGTTCACTGCCGCTGGTGTAGTAGTCACGCAAGCCCGTATCGCGAATCACGTACAGTTGACCATTGCCTACGGCCCCGCCGACATCCAACTTGCCAATGGCATTTGGCGGCAAGTGGACATGCGGCTCGTCGACATAGCCGCGCACATCGCCATCCGGCGTGGCTTCAACCCAAATCTGTCCAAGTGGCCCATCACCGTCAATTTTGACCGTGAGCCGTTCACTATTTTTCAGCATCATCGCCATCATCGTAGCTACGGAGGCGGTTCTTCCCAGCGCCGCTGTGGCCACAGGCCAAGTGTCGTGGCGGCGCTGCATTTCTCCCACCAACGCCGTCGTCAAACAAGCAAATATGCGAACACGTCCGCTGCGTGCGGTCGCGCGAATAAGCAGATCTCGCTCCAACTCGAAATTCCCCCCTGCATTGGCATCAACGACAGATTGCATCAGTTGCGCTCCGCCAAAAGACGCAGCCCTTCCAACGTCAAATATGGTTCAATCAGATGAACCGTCTCCACATGCCCTTTGAGCAAAGACGATAAACCACCTGTAGCCACCACTGTAAACGGCAAGCTGCACTCTTTGCAAATCCGCCGGACCAATCCATCGACTTGCGCTGCGGCCCCAAACAGAATGCCGGCTTGCATCCCTAACACCGTGTTTCGCTGCACCAGTTGACTGGGCCAATTCAACTCCACCTCCGGCAGGCGCGACGCATTTGTGAACAATGCCTGCGCCGCAATGCCAATCCCAGGTGCGATTGCGCCACCCAAATATTGACCGCGCTCATCAATGACGGATAGCGTCGTCGCCGTGCCGAGATCGACAATGATGGCAGGTGACTGTTGACGGTGCACCACCGCAACCGCATTCGCAATCCGATCCGCCCCGACTTCACGTGGGTCCTCATACCTGATCGGAATTCCTGTGCGAATACCGGGTCCCACGACCAGTGGGTTTACTTGAAAGTAGGTCTTTGCTGCACGAACCGCAGTCGACAGCATAGGTGGCACCACACAGGAAATCACACAGACGGCGACCTTGATGTCCGCAACATCTGTGCCTTGTTGCAAGGCGAGCAACTGAAGGCCTAACTCGTCCGCCGTCATTTGTCTGTCTGTGCGAATCCTCCATACGCGGACGAGCGTTGTGCCAGCGTACATCCCAATCGTCATATTGGTATTGCCAATATCGAGCACAAGACATAACTTCATCCGAACACCCACCTACCCTGTAAATAAAACCGACCTTTTGTGTGCGCCATCCGCGATGCTTCGATTGACTAGCATTCTTATGATGCTGCTGGTGCGGGATGCATCACGCATGGCGGTCTACCCTGTAAATAAAACCGGCACTTTTGTGTGCGCCATCCGCGATGCTTCGATTGACTAGCATTCTTATGATGCTACTGGTGCGGGATACATCACGCATGGCGGTCTACCATTACGACTCACAAGTCACGATATGAACATCAGAGGTCGTGGCAAGGTTCAATTCATACGGCTGAATCGGTTCACCACGCTCATTTTCAATCACACGCACTACCGGGTATTGGTTGTTGTATGCTGAAGGCTGAATGACAACCGCGCATTCCCCATTCGAGAGCCGCACAGTCATTCCTACAGGATAGATTGAAATGGATTCAAAGAGTGAATCAATGTGCTGCGCCGAAAGCTTCACACCTTTTTCGGAAAGCAATATGTTCATGGCGTCATGCGGCAAAAACGCCTTGCGGTAGACGCGGTTTGCCGTTAAAGCTTCATACACGTCCACGACCGCAACCATTTGGCTAAACGGATGAATATGCGCTTCGGTCAACCCAGATGGATACCCGCTGCCATCCAGCCGTTCATGGTGCTGTAAGGCAATCAGCGCTGATTTTGTCGGCACGTCCTGCAGCTTGGCCAGGATGTCATATCCGTACCTCGCATGGAGTTTTATCGTCCCAAACTCTTCATCTGTCAGTTTGCCAGCCCGCTGCAGAATTTTCTGCGGTAAGCGCAATTTCCCGATATCATGCAGCAGTGCCCCAAGCCCCAAGTCAACCAACTCCGCGTTGGTCAGCCCCTGTTGCATCCCGAGCGTCAACGCATAAAAGGTGACATTCACCGAATGGTGAAAAAGTTCTCCATCCGCAATGTAAACAGAACCAAGTTGCTCACCTGCGCCATTGTGCTCGCGCAATTGCTGAACCACTTCGTTCAAGAGCGGCGAAAACTGTTTCCGCAAAAATGTGGGTTTCAACCGCTGACGAAACACTGGTGAAGACAGTTCCGTCATCGTTTCGAATGTCACATCCATCAATTGTGATTTAATTTTGGGATCCACCATTTCCCGGACGATCACATCTTCTGTTTCTCGCGCCTCAACACATGCGGCTCGAACGCCAACCCGCTGCAGTCGCCGAATGAGACTGTCGGACAAGGTCATGCCAGGCGCAAGCAACGTACGCCCCCGTTCGTCTGCGACGCGCTGGGCCAGCACATAGCCAGGTTTCAAGTATTTAAGCGCGATCCACCTCAAAATAACCCCTCCGCACAAAAACGAATGTCTGCGTTGACAACGCCATGTACCATCCTACAACTATCGCGTGAATTACGCGACACCTCGCACCGAGGCCGCTGATGATTCGCCAATCAGTATGCCCTCGCCGCTGCCTTTTTCAACCACGCAAACATCCTATGGACACACAAAAGCCCTCGATGTGTGTCTCGAGGGCTTGCGGGAAAATCGCCTTATTGGAATTCTTCCATAATATCGCGAATCTCTGCTTCGTCGAGCGTCTCTTTCTCCAGCAGACGATTTGCCAACGCGTCCAAGCAAGCGCGTTTTTTCGTGAGGATTTCCCTTGTGCGTTCATAACAACTTTCCACGATGTCCTTCATTTCTTCATCGATTTCAAACGCGACTTTGTCGCTGTAATTTTGTTCGCTTTGGATATCCCGACCAAGGAAGACCTGACCGCCCTGACGACTGCCATACTGCATCGGTCCGAGTTTCTCGCTCATGCCGTATTCGGTAATCATCTGGCGAACGATGGCTGTCACGCGTTCCAAGTCATTCGAAGCGCCCGTGCTGATTTCGCCAAGGACAATCTCCTCGGCAACCCGGCCGCCCAACAGCCCACAAATGCGATCCTTCATCTCCTGGCGCGTCATGAAGAACCTGTCTTCTTTCGGCAAGGACACCGTATAGCCGCCCGCCATGCCGCGCGGAATGATGGTCACCTTGTGCACAGTCTCAGCGCTCTGGAGGAAGAAGCCGACCACGGCATGCCCCGCCTCATGAAATGCGACCAATCTGCGTTCGTGATCGCTCATGACGCGACTTCGCTTCTCAGGGCCAGCCATCACGCGGTCAATTGCCTCGTCGATGTCCACGTTGTGAATCTCGCGTTCTCGCTTGCGCGCCGCCAACAGTGCAGCTTCATTTAAGACGTTTTCCAAATCGGCCCCAGTGAATCCTGGTGTGCGCTTTGCAACGACATCCATGCGGATATCCGACGCAAACGGCTTGTTGCGCGCATGAACGCGGAGAATTTCCTCGCGCCCTTTGACATCGGGCCGGTTGACAATGATTTGTCGATCCATCCGTCCTGGCCGGAGCAGTGCGGGATCAAGAATGTCATGCCGGTTGGTAGCGGCGATGATGATGATGCCCTCGTTCGCCGAAAACCCGTCCATCTCAACGAGCAACTGGTTCAGTGTCTGTTCGCGCTCATCGTGTCCGCCGCCAAGTCCAGCGCCGCGATGCCGACCAACGGCGTCAATTTCGTCAATAAAGATGATACATGGCGCATTCTTCTTGGCGTTTTCAAACAAATCGCGCACACGGGATGCACCGACGCCGACAAACATCTCGACAAAATCCGAACCGCTGATGCTGAAAAACGGAACGCCCGCTTCGCCTGCGACCGCGCGCGCGAGCAGCGTCTTACCTGTACCAGGCGGACCAACCAATAAAACCCCCTTAGGGATACGCGCCCCTAGTGAGGCAAACCTTTTCGGGTCCTTGAGGAATTCAACAATCTCAACGAGCTCCGCCTTCTCCTCATCAGCACCTGCGACGTCGGCAAACGTCACGCGCCGTTTCTCTTCGGAATAGAGACGAGCACGACTTTTGCCAAAATTCATCACGCGACTGCCGCCGCCCTGTGCCTGATTGAACAGGATAAACATCAGGATGAACAGGAAGACAAACGGCACTACAGATTCCAGGAATTGTATCCATATACTCGCTTTCGGTTGTGGAGCAACATCAAATTTCACTTGATTAGACGTCAAGAGAGGAGTTAGGCTGTTATCATAAAGCCCCCGTGTGGAGAACTTTTCGCCGCTCTTCAACGTACCGTCAATGGATGCTGTCAGCCCTTCCGGTGTGACGTGAACCGGACCGTCAATTTGCCCTGACTTGACGTCGGTGACAAATTCACTGTATGCAATCGGCCTGCGCGAGTGATCTGTACCTGTTAAATACTGCACAACACCGACGATAGCCAATAAGATGAGTACGTAAAATACGATACTCCGGTAAAACTTGTTCATGCCCTACCTCCTCTCGGTCATGGCGGGAATATTGTACCATACGCGATATGCCGTTCCTAGTCGCAGAGGTGCCAATCCCGTCAGTCCGGTTCGCTTGTCGCATAGATGTCGGATTTTAAAACGCCCACAAACGGCAAGTTGCGGTAATGCTCCGAATAATCCAAGCCATAACCGACAATAAAGGCATTGGGCACAGTAAAACCGTAGTAATCAGGCGCAATATCTACTTTGCGGCCGCTTGGTTTGTCAAACAGAGTCACAATACGGACAGACGCTGCGTGGCGGTGCACCATGGTGTCGCGCAAATACTTTAGCGTCAACCCTGTATCGACGATGTCTTCGACAATCACAACATGACGCCCCTCAACCGAGCGCTCTAAATCCTTGAGAATACGCACGACGCCGGATGATTGGGATGAAGCGCCATAGCTCGAAATGGCCATGAAATCCATCTCCATATGCACATCCACGCGCTTCACGAGATCTGCCATAAAGAGAGATGCACCTTTTAAAATGCAGATGAACAGTGGATTTTTGTCATGGTAATCAGAGCTCAACTGCGCACCAAGCTGCTTCACTTTTTCGAGAATGGTCTTTTCGTCAAATAAGATACGTTCTAGATCGGGGTGCATGAGTGCCTCCTACACTGAAAATCATTCATAACGCTGTGCGCCATATGAGCGTCGGCACATGCTGCTTCGCCTGCAGATATGGCTCGAAGGAAAGGCGATAAAATCGCTTTCCCTTATCATACGTCGCTTGCCGCTTGAGAATGTCCCAATTGTTCGCGAAGGCGACGAGATCGATGTGCCAGAATGACCCATCCTTCTGTTTCTCCTACAACCATCGTATGTGCCTCAGTACGCACAATTCCTGGGACCCACACCACGTCTTCACCCAGACAAAACACTGGCCACTTCGCGCGAAGTGCGCGCGGCACCTTTGCGTTCGTAAAAATATCCTGCAGTTTTTTTGATCCGCCAAGTCCAAGTGGTCGGACTCGCGTACTTGTGGCCATACAGCATTGAATGTTCATAGACGAAACGCACGGTATGTACAACCGCCACAAATTGCGCGTGCGCTGAAACAAATCTTCTGATGATGCAAGCGGCAAACGCCAAAAACGCCAGATGAGTTCGTTTGTCGCCAGGGAAAACCGTGGTGATTCAGACAAATGCCAAACAGCGCTGGCATCGTTGTATGGTTCCTCCCGCATATCATGCCCTATGTACAAATCATGATAATTTCGCCATGCGCTTAGCCCCCGCCCCAAATCAATCGATCCAGACGGCGCATTCGCATTTGCAGCCAAGCTGAGAACCGCGTCAATATGCCGACGCGTCCAACCCTGCGAGGCGAAACAATTCAATAGTATGTGAATCGCACGGCGTTGTAAAGAAACGTGTGCATTTATCAGCACATTGCAGGTGAGTTGAATGTGATGCGCTCCCTGATGTTTTACCATCTGTTTGCACAGCGCCGCCGCTTGCTCTTGCAAATAGCTGTCATCCACCTGGAGATCCTCGACCAAGCGCGAAGTGATCTCTCCGATTTCCGGCTGCAGCTCTCGCAGCGAGGGAATCAGGCGTTGTCGCAAGTAGTTGCGCGTGAAGCGCATGTCCAAATTGGTTTCATCCGTGACCCACGGTACATGATTAGTTCGCGCATAGTCGACGAGCTCCTGCCTCTTTGTCCGCAGAAATGGACGCAAAAAAACCATATTGCTGTGCAAACTGAACGGTCGTATGCCACCGAGCCCATGTAGACTTGTGCCGCGCAGCCAGCGCAGCATAAACGTCTCCACCTGATCATCTTGATGGTGCGCGAGCAAAATGGCCGCTGCGCCCACTTCAAACGCCACCCGGTTAAGCGCAGCAAACCGCGCTTCCCGCGCGGCTGCTTCGATGCCTATACCCGTTGGTGAAACCTTGACCTGCTCCACACGACACGGAATATCGTGTTTTGTGCAATACGCCTGGACAAATGCAGCGTCGGCATCTGCGGCGGCGCGCAGTCCATGGTGCACATGCACCACATGCACTTGTTGAACATCGCCAGCAACCACCAGTTGAGCTAGCGTGTGCAGCAACACCATCGAATCCACGCCGCCAGACACACCCGCAACGACAACAGGGCTTTTTGCGCAATGTTCATTGATCATTTTTGTGACGAGCGCCCCCAGATGCATGTCTTGTTCACCCCAGAGAAGATTTCCCTCAAATGCAAGTCGGCGTGTCCAGAACATCGCCAGGCACGCGATACCACTCTATCTTAACAAACGATCGCAATCACTGAAAATCACACAGACAGATAAATGGCACTCAGAGCCAATGCAAGTAGACAGCCCAAGCGCTAAACGTCGATACGACCGCACAACAGAGAGAAGCCCACATAAATCGCTCTGTCCAGCCAACGCGGTGCTGTGCAGATGGACGAGCGGATGGCGAAGCCTTCGTTTGAGTGGCAGTTGTCTGCGCGCCCACTGGCCGTTTGGGTTGACGCTGCGGACCATGGGCGCGCCAACCACGAAACGACGACGCGTTTAACGACGCGTTTAACGATGCGTTCGATCTCGCCATTTGCAGCGATGATGCAGACAACTGATCGACACGTAAGATCCACTCATCAGCTGTCGCGATCCGGCCTGAGATGGCGTCCTCCAAGAATGATCTCGTCTCTGAGTCACCGTACTGCCGCAACGCAGCCTGCACCCAAGCGCGCCGACGCGCTTCCGTCCAGTTGCCGCAAGCCGAAGGCGGGGTTGTCCGCAGGCAGACAAGCATCAAGGCGACCGCCGCGATATCGTACTTTTCGGTGGCCCGGCGTTCGCCAAATCCCCAATAGGCGCAGTCGGAGGTCGGCGTAAACTGGCGAACCGACCGGCCGAACGGCGTGACACCGCCGACATCGACAAAGCGGACACATTGTTCACGATGGAGATCGACCAGCAAATTTTGTGGTTTCACGTCGCAAAATGCATGTTTGATCCGATGCAAGGCCCTCAGGCCAGAGCCAATCGCCAACAGGACACGTTTGATATCGTGCCCTTGCAAATGCTGCCATACCTCGGCAAGCGGACGCCCATTGATTTGCTCCATGACATAAAAGTACAGCGCGGGAGCCTGCGCGCTGTCATCTATACAATGTGGTTTGGGAAACGCGGCCCCGGATTGGGCCATCTTCTCGAGCAATGACCATTCAAAGGCGACGCTGCCAGCCTCATCGCAAATCTTCATTGCGGCAACTTCACCGTCTGGGCGTCGAACCGAATACACAACCCCATTCGCCCCGACGCCCAGACATGAACACACCGTCCACTCTTGCTTGCTCCACTTCCCTTGAATGCGCGCGCCCTTTTTCAGCGTACTGCGCTTTGTCGGAGTCATGCGTAACCCCGCCGCGGCCCATCGACGTCATCGTCCAACAGCCGATCACTGTCAGAACTGAACAGGCGTATCGCATGGGCAATCGCTGGTCCTGTCGGCGTTCCACCGCGCGCTTGCAAACTATGCTCCATGCTCCGCATGTCGATTTCATCCGCAAACGGCTGAACGAGCTTCGTCGTCTGATCCCCTTGACCAGGGAAGGCGATGACCGCGACACGCGAACCGCCCAAACGCACCTGCAGGGACAACGTCAAATCGCGAATGGCCTCCCGCGTCGTGTCGATCTTCTCCTTCATGCTCGCGCTCATATCAACCGCAACCACCAGTTGCAGACCAACCTCTTCTTCCATCTTGTCAACCACTTGCATTATCCGACTGCGATCTTCCGGCGGCAATTCCTCCGTAGTCTTGCCCATCACATGCAGGAGTTCTTGATTCACGGCTTGCTGCAATGTCATTTGCATCGTTTGATGCGTCATCATCTGGGCGGTAGCCGAGAGATCCACAGGACTGACGATGCGGCACATGCCGCCGCCTGCGTCCGCGATGGACATCGCCTCATCATGCCCCTGTTGGCCCATCTCATTTTTGTCGATCACGCCGATGACATTGACCACGATTCCCTGCTTGCGCGCTTGCCGCGCGACATCAACTGGGTCTTCTCCAATATTTGAACAGCCGTCTGTAATCACTAGAATCTGACGTATGGTCACTTGCTCATTCAAGTGAATCCACCTCCGCTTCATTCTAGAATCCAGTATGGACGCAACAAATGTAATTCATTCCGTTCTACTAAAAGTTAAGCCCCCCTTCGTTGGCGTTTGAACGGTTTGCGCAAACTCGGCACACTGGGCAACTGAATGGCCGCCCATTCGCGCTCGGCATGTTCCACAAATGCGACCATCACCGTCATATCGTCGCGAATGCTGCCGTGATTCATGCGCACAGCGGTTTCAATCAAAGTGTCGGCGATTTCCTGAGGATTTTGCGTCTCCAGTTTGCCAATCACCGATTTCAACCACGTCTCCCTGTCATAGCTGTGCGGTGGGGCATCATAGAGGCCATCCGACATCAGAATTAAAATGTCGCCAGCCACCAGCTGCTGCTCGACTGTCTGCACCTCGATGTCTTGTAAAATACCGATGGGAACATTGTTGCCTGTGATCTCGATGACCTCGTCGCCGCGGCGCAGATAGCTTGGCGCGGAGCCAATTTTGAGAAACTCAGCTTTGGCGTTGAACAAGTCGATCAGCGCCATGTCGAGTGTCGTAAACATTTCGTCGCGAGAACGCAAGAGCAGTGTCGAATTGACGGTGCGAACGGCCAACTTTTCATCAAACCCTGCCTTCATCAGCCGTTTGAGCAGATCTATAGCCGCTTTCGATTCACGCCGCGCCCGTTCACCGTTGCCCATGCCATCGCTCACGGCGACCGCGTGGCGACCATTACCCAGATCTACACTGGTATGTGTATCCCCGGAGACGATTCTCCCATCGCGCGCCACAGTGGCGACTGCCGTATTGATCTGGAACAACCGAGCGGATGCGAAGACACTGGTGCAAGGACCTGTGCCAGTTTCACTTTGCGCCTGTGACACACTGATATGTTCGCCCAAGATGCCGGATAGCAAAGGCGCAATCATCTTCGCTGAATTTTCGTAGGCGCCCTCTGTCGGTTGCGTGATTTCAATCTCCACCTTGCCTGGCTCCAGACTGACAATGTGCACGTCGTCGACATACAAACCCAACTGTTCGAGCGCGGCGATGATCTGTTCCTCTTCAGACAATGAAGATTGGTGCTCTGCGTCCATTTGCATGGCCATCCCCCGCACAACCGAAGCGACGCCAGTCAATTGCGCAGACAGCAGCGTCCGGTGCTCACGCAACTTTTTCATCCATTTGGCATCCCGATTGGTCACATCCAGGTTGTAACGCAAACTGGTCATCAGTGGATCGAGCCGGATGCATCTATCGCGCATTTCGGCGCTTGGCGCAGCGCCACGGCCATTTGCCGTTTCGATGTTGCGCAGCGTATTGGCCATTGCATGATACGTTTGCATGCTTTCTTTATCCCAACACTTGGCTCGTCGTGGGCAGAGTGCGCAGACGTGTTGCGAGGTCGCAGACACAATCTGCGTGACTAGTTTTTGCGCTTCGGTGTAGTCGTTTTCGCCGACATCGGCAAACGACTTGGACAGTTCGTCAAACACGTTGCTGACCTCATGGATCTTCTCGGTCAACAACGCATTGACTCGCTGTACCCGCTCTCGTTCGGACTGTGTGTGCTCCCGCGTCCCTGGCACATAGGAGCGCAATTCGTTTTCCAGCCGACGCGGCGTCAAGAAATACAGTATGGAAGCCACAACAGCGGCAAAAATATTCATCACCAGCGGATGAAAGGAATTTACATATGTCGCGGTGAGCACTGTGGTGCTCGCAATAAACGAAATACTGACCAAAAAGCGATTCGTATCTCGCAGCAGGCCGCCTAATAATCCGGCGAATCCGAGGATGGCCACTTGCGTCAACGAGGATTGATGATTGAGCAATGTCAGCATGCTGACGACAATTGCGCCAGCCGCGCTGACGCCAATGCCACCGCAAGTCATGACGAGGATCAGCCAGTCGACAGCGACATCAGACAGGGAGATCCCTTTGATATCGAGCCCGACAAAGCCCATGACGACAGAGGCCACCAGGATGACGACACTGACAATTTGCTCGTATTTCAGTGTGCGCGTCTGTTCTTGGCCCACGAATAGATTCATGCATTGAATGAAAATGAGCGCTAAGATGGTGACGAGGGCGCCTTGCGCGAGTGCAGTGAGCGCATCGTACTTGGTCCATACCGTACCGACCATCGCCAGTTTGACAACGAGCGCGACAATGCCTGCGGTGATGGGGATAAAGTGTAAATCGGGGCTTTTCCTGCGGAAGACATATCTTCGCACAGTGCGATAAAGCAGCAGTTCCACAAGCATCATAAAGCCTGCAAGCACGCCGCCCGCAGTAAACGCGCCGACAACCGCCAAGTATGCGGGCCAAGCCCTTTTACGTCCGGCGACTTCGGATAAGACGGCAAAATAAGCGAGACCGAATGGCGAGACGACATGCTCAATATTGGCTCTTCCCAACAAAAAGCCAATCGCCAGCAAAACAGCTACACGCCGCCATGCGTGCCAAGTCCAACGTGGTGCGACAGATGAGCTTGTCCGGTTATCTTTTAGACCCTTGTGCGACAGAGATATTTGCGCCATGACGTAGCGCCCCTTCCTCGGAATGTGTATGGTCATTATACGAACGTTATGTCAAATTTTTTGTCAAACGGCGTCTATGGGACCAATAAATATTCCGACAATTTGCGATTGGAATCGCATGGAGTCGTTTGATCAAACCAAAAACAATTGGAGGACATCATGACACCTGTAGATGAACATCATGCTCAAAGAATGAGTTGGCACGCTTTTTTCGCGTCGCAAAGCCGCGTGATGGCGTTGCGCTCCACCTGCCCCCGCCTTGCCGTTGGATGTGTGGTGGTTCGCGATAAACGCATGATTGCCAGCGGCTACAACGGAAGCATCAATCATGATGAACACTGTATGGATGTCGGGTGCAAAATGGTGGACGGTCACTGTGTCCGGGCCATTCATGCAGAACAAAACGCGTTGTTGCAGTGCGCGCGCTTTGGCATTGCTACAGAAGGCGCCGACTTGTACGTGACACATTTGCCGTGCTTAAGCTGTACCAAAAGCATTATTCAAGCAGGCATCCGCAACATTTACTACGAAACCGCGTATCGTCCGGATCCATATGCAAAAGAGCTGTTGGACAAGGCAAATGTGCACATCGAACAGGTTGAAAGTCAATTAGATTGGCTGATTCGCGCGGATTAAACAGAAATTTGGCGGAATGTGGGGTTGTCTGCGGGGCACAAACGCCTAATTCTGCGTAAACTAACAGCAGAACGGCAAGCCCAGTCGAAAAATGCCATGAGGTGAGGTGAGCAGAATGCCAGAATGGCTGCGCAGTCAACTCAAGCGGGCGTTCCAGAATCGGGATCGAAAGTCGGTCCAAATGCTCAATCAGGCGTTCTTTCGATATCGCAATAGTCGCACTTAAACGCACGCACACGGGAGAACCACCATCGGTTCTCCCGTAAATGTTGATACGAACAGGCCTATATGACGATGGTAGTCAAGTGGCGGCCGCGACGGTGGTCACCACGAACACTGCACAGGCAATCAGCAACCAAACAGAATTTGAGAATTTGCGTCGACGCAAACACCAGACCAGGGTGAACAAGACGCCGAGCACAAATAGGCAGAGAAACAAGGTGAGGAGCAGAAGATGTTGATACGGTATAAAAAAATGCATCCCGTAGCCTCCCAAAGCGGGTTGTCGTAACACGCGCTTACACAACTCACTATCGTGTCGTCACTGGACATCAGTCCCCTTGGCGAACAACTTCCCCTTGAAATTTTCCAAGAATCCGCTGTAAAACCACTTCGTCGACAGGCCCCAACTGTACTTTATACATGTCGAGTGAAATATGGCAACCATCTCGATCATTCACGTCCGCAAATGCGAGAATCACTCGTTCACCGCTCGAAATCTCATATTCGAGATAGTATGTGTCTGACATTCGTCTTCCTCCTTCGCAGAGGTTGTCCCGAACTGCTGCAACATCGCCAGTCGGCGAGCGTGTATCCATGCGCTGTTCAGAACAAACGAAACCGGGCAGCTGAACGCTGTCCCGGTTCGCATTCGTATAAATTATAACAAAGGTTAGCCGCGCCGGCCACCACGACCGCCACGTTTGGACTCATTGCGCCGAAGCGCCGAAAGACGTTCTTCACTGTCCTTGAGGAAACGATTCATGATTTGTTCAAATGAAGTGCGGCGAGGCTCTCCTCGATGTTGCCCACCGCCGTGACCCCCACCGCGATTTCCACCGCCACCGTGTCCACCGCCATGGCCTGAATGGCTGCTGCGTTGTGGACGACTTTGCGGCGCTGCAGCGGCCGTCTCACTCGCTTGCCGGATGGACAAAGCAATCTTCCCATCATTGCCTACGCTGATGACTTTTACTGTGACTTCATCGTCAACCTGTAAGAAATCATGAACATCTTTCACGTAGCTGTCAGAAATCTCCGAGATGTGGACTAACCCAGTCGCACCTTCCGGCAAAGTTACAAATGCACCAAAACGTGTAATCCCAGTTACTTTCCCTGTCAACTTGTTGCCGACCTCAATGGCCATACTGACGCCTTTCCTCCCTAGTTTCGCGTCACACGATTGAAAAGTGATGACTCACCCTGCACCATGCATATCGCGGTTGTCCGAACCCTAACTGGTAAATCCATGTTCCTGGAACACGACCATCGGCGCGACGCGCGCGTTGCCCATGTGTTGCGCCGATGCCGCGTGTCGCAAGTGACCGCCCCGTGTGGGCTTAATTCTGCCGCAGACACGGTAATCTTAGCCGTGTTGCCCTGGCTTTTGCAAATCAAACGGCACCTGGTCAGGCAGGGTCAACCCTAAGTGCTCTGTCGCGTACTTCATAATATACGAGTTACTGTTCAATTGTTGCTTCTCCTGCTCCAACGCTTTATGTTGGGTTTGCAGTTGGTGTAATTGTGACTGCAATTGTTGGTGCTGCACTTGCAGTTTGACGAGTTGGGGTCTTTGTGTGTGTAGGTAGTAAAATGCTGCCCATCCACAAATCACGATGAGTGCCACATACCGCAAACGCAGCAGTGGATGCCTTTTCCGTGTAGCAGCCTGATGGCTGACGTTAGACCGACCGAGTTGACGATATGCAAGCACGGGCGAAACGCTCCCTGTGAGGAATTAGGAAACCGATCTAGGCTTCTTCTTTAACAAATTCGACAGCCAGACCCAGAAACCCTGCTCCCACTCCTGAAGTTTTTTTCGCCACCGTCGTTCAGGGGTCATCAAATTGCGCACCGGAAAAAATACAATTTTTAAAATCACGCTCACCGTGGCTGCAACACCGTTTTCCAGGCGGCACCCAATCACATACACGATTCGGACTAAGGCAAATACCGCACGTACAAATGTCAACACAGGAATGCCAATCAAACGATAGAAGAATCGACCAAAGAACAGAATAAGTGCTTTTACAAAACGTACAATGGCAAAAGCGCTACGCGTCACAACTCTGCGAAATACAGCACGATATACCAGATAACCTACGCAAATCAGCAGGAACGTATACATGCGAAACTCGCCCTGAATTGTAATAAACGTAAGATAGTAAACAGCCAGTCCTGAAGCTATCCAAAAGAACAAGTCCAGAATCGGCCGCAACCAGCGCAAATACCTGGTCGCACCTGTGACCGTGCTGTAGAAATCAAAAACCGACCCCATACACCAACCCGCAATCAGCATCCATACCACATAGCCCGCGTTTGTCATCACATCTATCATTTTAACAACCGCCCTACGAAGTTGCGACGCTTTCCCTCGTCATTGTACTGCAGTCCGATAATCCGTCCCTCAATGCGCACCACGCCAGCCTGGACGTCGAAGTGTTTCATATGCAGATTATCACCTACAATATGCAATGCACCTGCATTCGTGTGCAACTCAAAAGCGTGTACGTCGAAGCTGGCCACGCTTTGAACACCGGTAATTTCCAAGTCTGCCCGACCAATTAAACGCACATCATGCTGGTCGCCCACGCCCATCT
>NZ_JBHUCX010000008.1:0-87145 GCF_042678105.1 Alicyclobacillus fodiniaquatilis | reverse complement strand
CCGTTTCGCTGTATCTGTATAAGGACCGATGCTATGCTTCCTCATCATCTACATATTCGACTTCAACATCCTGGCGACTTACCGTCGAAATGACGTGGTATAGCTCAAGAGCCTCATCCCGACGCGGGTGCTCCGCAAGTTTTCGAACCTCTACGGTCACTGTTTTGTTACCATAGCGAACCGCAAGTATGTCCCCCACTTGTACATCGGTTGAAGCCTTGGCCGTGCGTTCGTTCACCGAAACACGGCCTGCATCACAAATTTGTTTGGCCAAAGTGCGGCGCTTGATGAGCCGAGACACTTTGAGAAACTTGTCCAAACGCACGACTTATCGAGTGCTCTCCTTCAGCTTGTTGCCAGGCTTGAAAGCCGGCACAGTAGAAGCTGGGATTTCGATAACTTCGCCAGTTTGTGGATTGCGGCCAGAGCGGGCAGCGCGGGCACGCGTTTCGAATGTGCCGAAACCGATGATTTGCACTTTTTCACCAGCGCTCAGCGTTTCTTCGATGGTGTCGAAAACACAGTTTACAGCAGTTTCAGCATCTTTTTTCTTGAGGCCGGTTTTGTCAGCCACTTTGTTTATCAATTCCATTTTATTCACTTGCGAGATACCCCTTTCGTGGGAATGTCGGGAATCTAATTCGTGTTTTCCCGCCAGATTCCTGCTAGTTTTTGCGCATTAACGCGATTTTTGCTTGATTCCAGAGCACATCCAACGCTTCGGATGTAAACGCACCCCAATTTTTACCTGATGATTTCACCTGCATTTCCACCTGTTCAAAACGCGCCGTAAATTTCCTGGTCGCCTGCATCAACAAAGCTTCCGCATCACATTTGAAGAAACGCGCCAGATTTACGCACGAGAACAGCAAATCACCCAATTCTTCTTCAACCGCACGCTGATGCGGTTGCGTCGCCAGCTCTGCCTCTAGCTCATTCATTTCCTCTTTTATCTTCTCTAATACATCTTTTACTTGTTTAAAGTCAAATCCGACCTTTGCCGCCGCTTTTTGCACGTCTGCCGCCACCATCAGCGCAGGCCCAGCCATCTTCACGCCAGCCATGAGCGAAGGAGACTCGGCTTCCTCTTCCTTCTCCGCGCGCTTCACCGCGTCCCAAAGCGCGTTGGCATCTGTCACATCTGTCGCCACAGACGACGCGAACACGTGCGGATGTCGACGAATCAACTTGGTCGATAGCTCAGAGAATACATCACGAACGGTAAATTCGCCATACTCTTCCGCAATTTGCGCATGTAGCAACACTTGTAACAGCAAATCTCCCAATTCCTCGCAGAGGTGATCCCAATCTTGTTCATCGATGGCAGAAGCGACCTCATAGGCTTCTTCAAGCACATATTTGCGCAAGCTCTCATGCGTCTGCTCGCGATCCCACGGGCATCCGTCCGGCGCGCGCAAATCGCGCACGATTTGCACCGCCTGCCATGGATCCCTGACCAACTGCTCGCGCGATTGCAGCGGCGGCACATACACGGTCGTCAAGTGATCTATCCAATCGAGGCGATCCAGCTCGTACAGCGGTATTTGCACAATCCGCTCCTGCCCTTCTACTGCGACGGCGCGTAAAACGGTAATCTCGTAATCGTCGGGGTAGACTTCCATCAACGTCAACTTGACTTCTGCCGCTATTGACGTTTGATACACTTGGGCAATCAGCGTATGTACATGAGCATTGAGCGCAGCGTCTGTCAAACTTGTCCCATCCAGCAAAAGCAATCCGTCAATCGGATCAATGCGCAGGCGGGCAGCCGTGACATCCAAAAAGCTTTGGCCTGGGCCGATGTTCACTTCGACACCTGGAATCTCGGCTTGCAACAGGTTCTGGACGCTTTGTTCTGCCACCAGCGGATGCCCAGGCACAGCGTAAATCAGATCACCGTTTGCCTTTGCCTGTGTGACGAGCGCATTCGCCATCGCCGCATAGATTTCCTCAAATGCCTCACCATTTTCGTATAGATGATCAAACGACGTGTAGGTGAGCCCCTCGCTTTCAAGCTGTGCGACGACAGGGTGAAAACATGTGCGGAGCACAACTGGCAACCCGCTTTTTAGCAGTTGATATGTACCCATCGGCAGCCCAGTTTTATCTCCCGGTCCCAGGCCGACAATGTGGATGACAGCCATTCATCTTTCAATCCTTTCAACGCATCAGTCCAAACCGTTTGCACAAACGGGCCAAAGGTGGGCCAATCCGCGGTATTGATACCAGTTCTTGGTTGGAGAGTGTTCCACTTATCAGTATAGCAAACAGATAGATAAATACACCGCCGCCAAGCATGACACAAGTGGCCAACGCTGCGCCAAGCCGCCCCAACGCTGCGCCGCCGAGCATCTCCCATTGGCGTTCCAGGGCAAACACCACGCCACACATGATGGTCGTGGCCAACAATGGCTTAAAAAACCAGTGCCCGAGCGCCAAACGTTCGCCAAACAACCGCCGCACCGCCAGCAGATTGAGCGCGGCCGCCACCACATAGCTGATGTCCGTCGAAAGTGCAGCACCAACAATACCATAGCGAGGCACAAAGAGAAAATTGGCCACCAGTTTGACAAGACACGAAATAAACAGATAAAACACTGGACGATAAATCCAACCAGCGCCTTGCAACAACGCGGATGTGGTCGTCTGGACACTGGCGAACAAAATGGCGAACGCCAAAACTTGAATCGCCCCTGTGCCCGCCCCGTCCGTGAACAAAGCGATGTCAATTGGCGAAGCGGCCAACAGCAGCCCAGCCGTGGCGGGCAAAGCAAACAGCACGGTCAGGCGAATGGACATGTCGATCCGCTCGGACAATATTCCCCTGTGTCCAAGGGCAAACGCCTCCGAAATGGCGGGCATTACGGCGACGCCAATGCCCGCGGCCAATGTGGTCGGCAGCATCATCAATTTAAACGCCCGCCCGCTCAGCAGACCAAATTGGGTCGTCGCCAGATCTTGATTTTCCCCACTGCCTTTGAGCAAGTTGACGACCGTGACCACGTCCACGTTGTGCATCAAGGGCACGACCAAAGCGCCGATGCTGATGGGAAATGCGTAGTAAAGCAATTTGCGCGTGACAGCGCGTGAAGTTTGTCGCTTCGGGGTCACTTCAGGTAAGTACTGGTGACGGCGACGCCAAAAATAAAAGATGGAGATGAGACCAGTGAGCGCGCCCGTCACCGCGCCGAACGCTGCCCCGGCAGCGGATACGCGCTGGGGAAAACCAGCATGAACCAAGTAAAGCGACAAGCCAATGATGGTCGCAACGCGAATGAATTGTTCCAAGACTTGTGAATACGCCGTCGGATCCATCCACTGAAACCCTTGAAAATAACCGCGAAAAACGCTCAACAGTGGCACAATCAAAAGCGCGGGCGCAATGGCCCTGATGGCCGTCACACTTTCCGGATCTCCCGCGACAATAGCCCAATCAGGCGCAAACCAGTAGAGAATGACAAACGCAGCCACACCGCCCAAAGATAAGAGCCAGCCCGACACGCGCAGCACATGGCGCGCAGCTGCAATATCCCCGCTGGCCAACTCCTCAGCGACCAACTTGGAAATGGCGACAGGAAACCCCGCCGTCGCAATGGCCAACAACGTGGCGTAAATCGGGTAAGCCATTTGAAACAGACCCATGCCGTGATCGCCAATGATATTCTGCAGCACAATCGTGTACACAGAACCGAGCAATTTAGACAACATCGCAGCCGCAGCGAGCAGCACCGCACCCCGTACGAAGCTACGTGAACCGGACATGCCCATTCCCCCCTGCCAAAAACATACCCTGTCCCATATGTATGGGACAACCAGGGAAGATAGTCCAGTGAATGCGCGCTACCGAAACGACTGGCGCGGCACGACGCGCAAAACGGCGGCGTGATGGTCACCGTTGGCCGTCCCACAACACAACAAGGCCTGTTGGCGTCAGTCGCCGCCAACAGGCCTTGTCCGGAGCAAAGTGGTCGAAAGATATCAATCCATAAGACCAAGCTGCTGTTACTGCTCCATTTGTCGTCCTAGGAAGCCAGCAGCTGTCTCGGCGAGTTTTTGCTCCATATCCCCCATTTTCACGTTGTCCTCACGCGAAGTGAGAATGACAGCGCCAATCGGATCGCCAGCGGCGATAATTGGAGCAATCACACGTGCGGAAAAGTGTTCGTTTCGATCCTTGATCACAGAGAAGTCACCAGCTGTACTGTTCACAATGGTTTTGCGCTCTTCCATCGCCTGCTCAACGTCTTCGCTGACTGGTTTTTCCAAGAAATCTTTCTTCGAAGTCCCAGCCGCCGCAATGACCACGTCGCGGTCAGCAATGAGTGCAATATGACCCGTGGAGTCGGCCAACGAATCGGCATACTCCTTTGCGAAGTCCCCTAGCTCGCCAATCGGGGAGTACTTTTTCAAGATGACCTCTCCGTCGCGATCTACAAAAATCTCCAAGGGATCGCCTTCGCGGATGCGCAGCGTGCGTCGAATTTCTTTCGGAATAACTACGCGACCGAGGTCATCAATTCTCCGTACGATGCCTGTTGCTTTCAAGAAATGATCCCTCACCCTCATGAAGTTTGGTGCAACGGATGTCTGACGTGACTGTATTATGTGACACCAATTGTTCCTCTATGCACCAATCGAGCGAAGGGATGGGGTAAAGCGGTGTTTACGCCCATTCTGACACAACAAAAGCCATTTGTTCACTTGACCTCAACGACTTCTTTTGGCACCTCTTTTGCCGCGATGTAATCGGCCAAAAAGTTGCACAATTTGGCCAGCAGCGCCGCATCCTCCATGCCCTTCGTCCGAAAAGAGACGAAAAACAGACCATTCGGGCGACGAGTTGGCTGACCCTGGTATTTCAACGTGATCGACAGCAATTTGGCGTAATCTGGCGATTGATTGACATCTTGGCCAAACCGCACCGCCGTTTCCGCGCCTTGTGTGGAAATTTGATCCACACCTGCGCGCGCGGCCAAGCTCTTCAACCGTGTCACCTGCAACAGGTTGCGAACTTCCCGCGGCAAATCACCGAACCGATCTTCCAGTTCCTCTTCGAGATCATCGGCCTCCAGCGGTGTCTTCACATGTTTAAACCGCTTGTACATGGCGATTTTCTGCGCAGCATCAGAAATATATGTGTCTGGCAAATACGCCTCCACCGGCAAATCCAAGTTGGGTTCAGCCGCTTGCTCGGCCTGTTCGCCGCGCAATTCGCGCACGGCCTGCGCCAACATTTCGCTGTACATGTCAAAGCCCACTGAATTGATAAAGCCGTGCTGCTCGGCGCCAAGCAAATTGCCTGCGCCGCGGATGGACAAATCGCGCATGGCGATTTTGAACCCGCTGCCAAGTTCCGTAAATTCCTTGATGGCCGACAGCCGCTTTTCAGCGACTTCGCTCAATACCTTATCGCGATGGTACGTGAAGTAGGCGTAGGCAATCCGGTTGGAACGTCCCACGCGCCCACGCAATTGATACAGCTGTGACAACCCAAACCGATCAGCATCGTGGACGATCAAGGTGTTGACATTCGAAATATCGAGCCCGGTCTCGATGATGGTGGTCGTCACCAGCACATCGATTTCCCCTTCGAGGAAATCCAACATCACGCGCTCCAACTCGTCTTCACCCATCTGCCCGTGCGCGACCGCAATCCGCGCGTCTGGCACCAACTGACTGACGCGTTCAGCCATGTGATGGATGCTCTGCACCTGGTTGTAGACGAAATACACCTGGCCGCCGCGCCCAAGTTCCCGTTCCAGCGCCTCACGCAACAGGCCCTCGTTGTATTCGACGACATAGGTCTGCACAGGAAAGCGATTCTCCGGTGGCGTCTCAATCACCGAGAGGTCGCGCACGCCCATCATCGACATGTGCAAGGTCCGCGGAATCGGGGTCGCCGTCAAAGTGAGACAGTCCACATTGGCGCGCAGTTGTTTGAGCCGTTCCTTGTGGGTGACGCCAAAGCGCTGTTCTTCATCGACAATCAAGAGTCCGATATCCTTGAATTGAATCGATTTCTGCAACAGTCGGTGCGTGCCGATCACGATGTCGACGCTGCCGTCCTTCAGCCCCTTCACACAGGCCTGCGACTCTTTGCGGGTGCGAAACCGACTCAACATGTCAATGGTCGCTGGAAATCCCGCAAAACGCTCTTTGAACGTCTCATAGTGTTGCTGCGCCAAAATGGTCGTCGGCACCAGAACCGCCACTTGTTTGCCGTCCATCACCGCTTTAAACGCCGCACGGACAGCGACCTCTGTCTTGCCATACCCCACATCGCCGCACAAGAGCCGATCCATCGGACGAGATCTTTCCATATCTCGTTTGATGTCTGCTATAGCCCGCAGTTGATCCGGCGTTTCTTCATACGGAAAAAGGTTCTCAAAGTCCGTCTGCCAAGGCGTGTCGGCGGCAAAGGCGTGACCAGGGGTCGATTCGCGCTTGGCATACAGTTTGACGAGATCTTCCGCGATGTCCTTGACTGTTCTGCTGACCCGGTTTTTGACTTTCTGCCATTCGCTTCCGCCGAGATGATACAGCTTTGGCTCTTTTTCGCCGGAACCGACGTAACGCTGAATCTGATCAATCTGATGAACTGGCACATAGAGACTGTCATTGCCGGCGTACGTGAGATACAAGTAATCCTGATGGCGCCCGTCCACGTCCAACGTCCGAATGCCCTGATATTTGCCGATGCCGTGGTTGACGTGCACCACATAATCCCCGACATGCAATTCCTGGTAACTTTTGATGCGTTCCGCATCGGACATGTCCGCGCGCGCGCGGCGGTGTTTCCGCTTGGCCGTGAACACTTCCGTCTCTACCACTACAACCAAATGATGCAACGGCAATTCGAAGCCACTGGACAAATTGGCGACCAGGATTTGTGGCACCTTCGTCTGCGCATACTGCTCTGCGCGGTCAGCTTCGATGCGATAATCCGCCAGCACGCGCTCCAAGTGATCCGCCCGCTCCTTGGTCGCGGCCACAAACACCACGTGCAACCCGCTCTTCATCCAGCGAGAAACCTCTGATTTGAGCACATTCATTTGTCCATGGAAGTTTTGCATGCTCTTGGAGGTGATGTTGATGATGTCGGAAAACCGATGTCCCGCCGTGGCGCGCGTAAATGTGGAGAACTGCACTTTCTGTTGCGGCAAATCCGCCAAAATTTGCTCATAGTTTGGAGTTTTCACCGTTCCAGCGAGCATCCTCCCGCTGATGAGGGCGCCCGAGACCCATTCGGAAAATTCCTTTTCAAGCGCTTTTGCGCGCTCTTGCAAACGGGAGGGCTCGTCGAGGCAAATAAAGAACGGCTGTGGCAGAAAATCAAACAGCGTGCCTAAATGTTGCGAAAACAAATCCGCATAACGCGATATACCGGAAAAGGCCACACCACTGGTCAATTTCCGAATGTCCTGCCCAATGTTCGTCTGTAATTTATCTCTGATTTCGATATCGGTCAAAGTTCGCACGCGCTCAGCGAGATGGGCCTCCAACTTGGTTGCAACACCAGCCGCCACGGCGGGTGGCACAAGCAAATCTGACGCCGGACCAAATACGACCTCTTCTAACTTTTCAAGCGAGCGCTGAGTGCTCACATCAAATGTGCGAATGGAGTCGACATCTGTGTCAAACCACTCCACCCGAAAAGGATGTAGCGCTGAGACAGGGTATATATCCAAAATGCCGCCGCGCACGCTAAATTGACCGCGCGTCTCCACCATATCGACGCGCTCATAACCAGCGCGAACGATTTGCGCAGTGATGGTTTCGATGGCGGCCTCTTTGCCTACAACCAACCGTACCCCTTGCTCTACAAACTGTGATTTCGACGTCAGTGGCTGCGAAGCGCCAAGCAATGTCGTCACAACGACGGCCGGCTTGGTCGATGTGGTCAGCGCTTCCAGAATACTCAGACGCTCCGATATGACGTCGGAGGAAGCAGCCGTGATATCAATCAGCGCATTCTCCCGCTCGGGAAAAAGCAAAACATCTGTATCCGGCAAGAATTCTTTTAAATCCTCCCAGATGGTCTGAGCTTGACTTGCCGTATGTGTCACGACGAGCATAGACTCCGGTATCCGCGCGCTTTCGACCCCGCGCAAGGTCTGCAGTCCAGCCATGAACAATTGGCGCGCCGCACCAGCAACGCCTGTAATTAACGCGTCATTTCGACGCGGCCCCATATTTTTTGCCAACGCTTTAAGCGATTCATCCGTTGCTGTGAGGCGAACGAGATCGATCACGTTACCCCTCCTCAAAAAGTGCACGTGCCAAACGCACAAAGACCTTAGCAAGAAGCCAAGGCCTGCCACGCACGTGTTCAGTGCATGCACGGACGGGCATGATGACCCGTCCGCCATTCAAACGACAGAATGTCACTGTATGACGTGACCTTCAACAAGCAACTCTGGATGCATCTGCACAGCTTCCTCGCATGCTTCACAAACCGTCTGCACCTGTACGGCATCCGCCTGAATGGGACGAACGACCTCTTGTTGATGCGCGGCATCCAGATGATGCAAGCCCAGATGCTGCACCCCATCCGCAAGGGTCCAATCACGATGCTCCACTGTACCCATAGGTTGCTTGCAATATCGACACACATAATCGAAACGCATCGGTATCTCCCACCTCATGACCGTCGTCTGTCACTAGTATGGGGGTTCAGATACGCGAGCATACGTCATCTTCGGACGTGTTTTGCAAATGTTCAAAGCGCTTCACGACGAACGGTTTAGTTGAATCGGTTCATCGCCTTGGCAAAACCATGCTGTACGCTATACAAAATGGCGTCTGTTGCGACTTTCACCGCCGCATCCACCTTTTTGGCATCCTCTGGGACAAACGTCCCCAGCACATGGCCCAGAATTTCCGAAGCGTGTGACGGGCGGCCAATGCCCATGCGAACCCGACAGAACGCCTCTGTCCCTAAAGACGCGATAATGGATTTCATGCCGTTGTGTCCGCCGGCGCTGCCGCGTTCGCGCAGCTTGACCTGTCCAGGTTGAAAATCCATGTCGTCATAAACCACAATCAGATCTGTCTCTGGTTGCAATTTATAATAATGCACAACATCTTGTACCGCCAAGCCACTCAAATTCATAAAGGTCTGCGGCTTCAATAGCAAAACCTGCTCGCCATGAAGACGGCACTCACCGACCAAAGATTGAAATCTGGCACGCAAAACAGGTGTGTGCTCCGCCTCTGCGAGCGCGTCAATCACCCAAAAACCGACATTGTGCCTGGTCGCGGCATATTTTTGCCCAGGATTTCCTAACCCAACAATGACTTTCACAGTATTCCTATTCCCTTTTCGCTCATTTTAACATCACTACTTTGAAATGAAATCGGTGGCTTTGCGTGCGCCATCCCCTTGACTCACATTTTCATGGTGACTACAGAGCGCATCACGCATAGCGCTACATCAATCAAACAGTTGGCTGATGGAACGTTGCGTGTGCACGCGGATAATTGCCTCCGCAATCAATTCTGCCACAGATAGAACGCGAATTTTGTCGATCCGTTTGGCTTGCGGCAAAGCAATTGTGTTGGTCACAACAACTTCCTTGATGTCCGACTGCGCCAGCCTGTCCACACCGTCGCCTGACAGGACAGGGTGAATGCAACAGGCGTACACATCCACGGCCCCCCGCGCCAACAGCTCTTTGGCGCCCAGCGTGATGGTGCCTGCGGTGTCAATCATATCGTCGATGAGAATGGCCGTTTTCCCCTGGATGTCCCCAATGATATTCATCACTTGGGCCACATTGACCGCCGGACGGCGTTTGTCGATGATGGCCAGCGGCGCGCCCAACCGTTCAGCGAATTGGCGCGCGCGTGTGACGCCACCCATGTCCGGTGAAACGACAACTGGGTTTTCAATGCCTTTCTCGATGAAATAATCCGCCAGAATCGGCATGCCAATAAGGTGATCGAGCGGAATGTCAAAAAAACCCTGAATCTGCGCTGCGTGCAAATCCATACAAATCACGCGAGTGGCCCCTGCTTTTTCGAGCAGGTTTGCGACCAACTTCGCCGTAATGGGATCTCGCGCACGCGCCTTCCTCTCCTGCCGCGCATAACCATAATACGGAATGACCACATTGATTGCCCGCGCAGACGCCCGTTTTAAGGCGTCCACCATGATTAAAAGCTCCATCAGGTGCTCGTTGACCGGGGCGCTTGTGGGCTGAATGATAAACACGTTGCTGCCACGCACACTCTCGCCAATCGTAATTTGGACTTCGCCGTCTTTAAAGCGACTGACTTGGCATTCTGTCAAAGCTACACCAACATAATCGGCAATTTCATTCGCAAGTGCGGGATTCGCATTCCCTGTTACAATTTTTAAATCTCCATCAATGGCCAAGATGATCCTCGCCTTCCCGTAATGATTGCCCTTTTTTGCGCAATTTCCATCGTTTCACGTAATTTGGCTTGGTAATTTGCTTTGGACGGGCAATGACAAAACCGTCATCCTCGACATCGTCTGTCACAGTCGATCCCGCGCATATATAAACGCCTTCGCCAATATTGACGGGCGCGATGAGGTTTACATTGGATCCGACAAAACTGTTGTCGCCTACCGTCGTGCGATGTTTTTGTTCGCCGTCATAGTTGACGGTGATGACGCCGCAGCCGACATTGACGCCAGCGCCGATGGAAGCGTCCCCGACGTACGCCAAGTGACTGACTTTCGTATCGTCGCCCAAATGGCTGTTTTTGATTTCGACAAAATCGCCGACCTTGACGCGCTTGCCCACTTTTGTGCCAGGACGCAAATAGGCGAATGGCCCGACTTGAGCCGCTTCGCCGACTTCGCTGTCTTCAGCAACTGCATACTGCACAGTGGCGCCTTGACCAACCGTTGTATTGTTCAAACGCGTATTTGGACCAATCTGCGCGAACGATTCAATTTGCGTGTTTCCTTGCAGGATGGTCCCCGGGAGCAAAGTGACATCTGCCGCCAGTGTAACCGTCGATTCGATGTATGTGCTATCGGGATCGACAATGGTGACCCCGTTTTTCATCCACGTCTGCGCAATCCGCGCGCGACAAAGCTTTTCCACTTGCGCCAACTGCGCCCGATCATTGACACTTGCAATCTCGTCCGCATCAAGGATGGCGTGTTGTACGACCTTGTGTCCCTGACTGCGCAAAATGGCCAACGTGTCTGTCAAGTAATACTCACCCTGGGCGTTGTCAGGCGTCAATTGCGCGACCGACGCGCGTAAAGCATCCGCTGCGTAGGTGTAAATCCCTGTATTGATGAGCCGGTGTTGCCGTTCGCTGTCGCTGGCATCCTTCTCCTCCACCACGCGGGATACGGTGCCTGCTTCATCGAGAAACACGCGGCCAAGTCCTGTCGGATCAGCCACATTGGCCGTCAGGACGGCCACCGCCGCACTTTGTGCTGCGCGCGTTGCAAAAAGCTGCGAAAGCGTATCCGCCTCTATGAGCGGCGCGTCAGCATACAGCACCACCACGGACTCGGTATCATCACGGAGCTGCGGCAGCGCGGCCCGAACCGCGTCGCCAGTGCCTAACTGCTGCGCTTGTACGGCGATGTCCGCGCGGCCCGCTATCGCCTCCGTCACTGTCTCTCGCTGTTGTCCGACGACAACAATCACTTGGTCAAGCTCCATACTGTCCAGTGTATCGAGAATGTGTAAAATCATTGGCTTGCCGCAGACGTTATGCAACGCCTTGTGTGTCGCTGACTTCATGCGCGAACCGTGACCCGCAGCCAAGACAATGGCACTCCTACCCATACAATCTCCTCCGTGACTGTTCACCAATCATCATGTAAACAAAACATAACCATCCTTCAGTGTACCTGATGGACATGGACGATTTCAATTTTACATTTTTACATTCCGCCGCGTGACGCGTCACGCATGGCGGTCTATCTTGAAATAACGCAAAAAACCCCGACTCTGCACAGAATCTGCATAAGCCAGGGTAAACAAAATCACTGGTTTTTAAGCACTCGGCTCTTCTACGGTCTCCTCATCTTCGGCAAAATCTTCGACGCGAAGGTATACTTGGAGAACCGCATCCTGTATTTTTTGTCTTGTCATCGAAGAAATTGGATGCGCAATGTCGCGAAATTCGCCATCTGGCGTCTTTTTGCTTGGCATCGCTACAAACATTCCGTTGTTGCCGTCAATGACGCGAATGTCATGAACGACAAATTCACCGTCAATCGTAATAGACGCAATCGCTTTCATACGTCCTTCAGAAGTCACCCTGCGCAACCTAACATCTGTGATTTGCACCCTGTGTCACCACCCTATTAGTTACCCATTTGGGCGATTCTCCTGTGAAAGAGTTCCACACTGTACGTGATTCTCCTTCTCACTTATTCATAATTTTTTCAAAATTCGCTTTCCCATGTCGGTTGCTGCCGAAAAACGCGGCTAAAGGACTTGCGAAAAACCTGCATCTCCCTGAAATGACGGATCACCCCAGCCGCGCTTCAGCAATCAAATAGAGAAAGAAGCGTTATCCCCGATATACAATCAGCTCAATCTCTACCCGCACACCACGCGGCAAGGCGGCAACCTGCACGGTTGATCTCGCCGGTTTGTGCTCCCCGAAAAAGGACTCGCAGGCGGCATTGACAATACCGAATTCCTGAAGATCAGTCATAAAGATGGTCGCTTTGACCACTTGGTTGCGCGCGGCGTTCGCCGCAGTCAAAATGGCATCCAAATTGGCAAACACCTGGGCGACTTGTTCCTCAATGCCGCCAGCCACCACTTCGCCTGCCAATGTGAGCGGAATTTGACCAGACGTGTACAGGAACGGACCCACTTCAACCGCTTGTGAATATGGGCCAATTGCCGCAGGCGCCTTTGTTGTATGAATCATCTGCATGAACATAACACCCTCTCATTGATCTTCGCCTTTTTGCAACGCTTTATGAATTGTCAGCAAATGACGCGGGTTGCACATCTGCCCCCTGCGCACTGACTTCATGGACACGCAACAACGAGAAGTAGTTGTCGACCATTTTTTCAGCCGGTTGTGACGTCGCCATGAAGACAGCTGTGCCAACCACTTCCGCTGCAAATTCCTTGAGCAAATCGACCACGGCGCGCGCCGTCGCGCCTGCGCGCATAAAATCATCGACAATGAGCGCCCGCGCATCGGCGGGCATCGCCCGTTTGCCAAGCGACATAGTCTGAATCCTGCGATTTGAACCAGAAACGTAATGTGTACTGATGGCCGCGCCTTCGGTCACGCGTTGATCGCGGCGAACAATGGCGATGGGCACGTCCAGATGACGCGCTGTGGCGGTTGCGAGCGTAATCCCTTTGGTCTCGACCGTCACGACGACATTGACCCGCTTTGACCAAAACTGGGTACTGAACATGCGACCGACCGCATCGAGCACGTATGGATTGCCAAGCACGTCAGACATGTAGACAAACCCACCAGGAAGCACGCGCTCCGGACCGGATAGACGCTTTGCCAAATCTGCCAGAAACCCTTCCCGCTCCGCCGTGGGCACATCCGCATGGTAGCGGACGCCCCCTTGTACGCCGACCAGCGTTTCCACCGTGCCTTTGCCAGCCTCCAACAAAGTTCGCCGGATACTCGCGACATCTTCGCTGAGCGTCGACTTTGCGACGCCCCAAGCTTCAGCGAGATGGGCAAGTGACACAGGGTGCCCCGGCCGTTCCAGCAAAATTTGCGTGAGCCGAATCAGTCTATCTGTGCGTTGCACCCCTTACACCTCCCCATCACCACTGTTTGAGATGTTTGACACAAAGTGCGACAGGTGAACATCTCGCATCACCCCGCGCAACGCGTTGTACATTCGATTCGCTTGTTGAACCGTCGGCGCCAGGCAAAAGAGTGTCGGGCCGCTGCCCGACATGTGCACCGGATGCCGAGTGACGCTCTCCACTTTGTCAGCGAGCTGTTTGACGCCCGGATAGGCAGCAAAAGTCACGTGTTGCATGACATTGTGCACCAGATACGGCACCGCGTCGACATCCTGTTCCATCAACGCTTGTACCATGCGCTCACTTTGAACTGCCGTGACAAAATCAGTTGGCTGCAACGCCTGGTAAATGTCTGCAGTCGACACGAACACACGCGGATAAATCAAGAGCACGTACAGATGACATGGGTGCGCAATTCGCTCAAGCACTTCACCCCGCCCGCGGGCAATGGCTGTGCCGCCATAGATGCAAAAAGGGACATCCGAGCCAATTTCAGCCCCCATGTCAGCCAGTTCATCTGATGTCAATCCCGTGTCAAACAACCGATTTAATCCGCGCAGAACTGCGGCTGCGTCGCTTGAACCACCTGCAAGGCCAGCGGCCACCGGTATATTTTTCTCCAAGTTGATTTGGACGCCTGCGCGAATCCCAGTGTATTTGCGGAACAACATCGCCGCCTGCACAGCCAGGTTGCGCTCGTCCGACGGGATATGACCCGCATTCAAATCCAGGACGATCTCGCTGTCGGATCGACAATCAAGCCACACCAAATCGGACAAGTCGATACTCTGCATGACCATGTCCACTTCGTGATAGCCATCAGGCCGACGACGCAGCACATCCAACGTCAAATTGATTTTCGCGTACGCGCGTTCTAAAAGCAAAACTCCCACCTCGACATGGATAGCATGCCGAGGTGGGAGCACAAAGTCAAGCGCTCGCCTCACAACATCGCGTAGGTCCGGTTTACATCCGCGGCCAGAATGTCATTCACACGCTCGCCGCCCTTCGCCAACAGCAACCGCTCCAACGGTTCTGCAGACTCGTAGAACACCACGGCGATATCCGCGCTCTTCAACATTTGCACAGCAGTCTCCAACGCCGCCACCTCCGGCAAAACCACGCGAACTGGTTTGCCCGGCGCCACCTTGTCGAGCGTTTGCGCCAAAATTTGGGCGATTTCGCCCTCCCGGCGCCCGCGCTTGTGTTCATCTTCCTTGACGATGAACGCGTCAAAAATCGGCCCAAGCGTTTCGGCTGCCAGTTCCACAACATGATTCGCCCTATCGCCCGGCACGCCGACAACGCCAAACAAGTGCTGATGCGGCAGTTGTTTTAACCATTCGCCAATCCGCTTGAACCCAGCTGGATTGTGCGCATAGTCCAAAACAACATAGCTTTGATTCGGCATCCTGTAAATCATACAGCGCCCGCGATTGGCCTCTGGCTGAAATTGTTGCAACGCCAGCGAGACGACGCGGCGCGACACGCCAGATACCCGCAACGCCGCGGTCGCCAGCACAGCGTTTTCGATATGAAAGCCAATCGTGCCGCGCATGGTCAGGGGAATATCGGAGATGGCGACCACGCCGCGCTTCAAGGACCCGTTGGCCTCCATCACTTGCCCATTTTCGACGTAAAACGCCGTGCCCCCCATCGCCACATGGCGCTGTACATCGCGGTTGTCCGCGCGCGACGAAGTCAGCACGACATTCGCTTCCAGACGCCCCGCCAACTTGATGAGTTGGGGATCATCCGCGTTCAAAACCACCGTACCTTCCTCATGGACGCACTCAGCGACCAGCGACTTCACATGAACGAGATCGTCAATGTTGTCAATCATGTCTTGTCCGACGTGATCGAGCGTGATGTTGGTCATCACGGCGACATCCGCCTTGTCATAAGCCAATCCGCCCCTGACGATCCCGCCGCGCGCCGTCTCCAATACCGCCACTTCCACCTGCGGATCAGACAGAACCAAGCGCGCGCTGCGCGGACCTGTCGTGTCGCCAGGCTGTATCAATTCATCGTTGATATAGACGCCGCCTGTGGTCGTCATGCCGACGGTCTTCCCCTCCCGCCGCAGCCCGTGGGCAATCAGCCGCGTGGTGGTCGTCTTGCCGTTTGTCCCCGTGACGGCAATGATGGGAATCCGGCCATTTTGCCGATTGGGAAACAGCGACGCTACAATGTCGTCGGCGACATCGCGGGCCATCCCGTGCGACGGATGCTGGTGCATGCGAATGCCCGGCGCGGCGTTCACTTCAATCACCGCGCAATTGTCCGCCGAAGCGGGTTCGCGGATGTTTTGCACAACCATGTCAATGCCGCATACGTCAAGGCCAATCAACCGCGCGCTGCGCTCGGCCAACCGCTTGTATGAGACATCAATTTGCCGCGTGATATCATGCGCCTCGCCGCCTGTGGACAAATTGGCGCTGTCGCGCAGCAAGACGCGCTCACCGGGCGCTGGGATACTCGCAAGCGTCTTGCCAGCATTCGCAAGCGTCGCCTCTACAACCACATCGACATGAATTTGTGTCAGCGGCTTTTCGTGCCCCACGCCCCGGCGTGGATCTGCGTTGAGCGCCTCAATCAGCTGACCGATTGTTTTTTTGCCGTCACCGACGACACTGGCAGGTTCACGGCGCGATACAGCCACACAGCGCCCATCTACCACCAATAAGCGCACATTTTGGCCGACAAGATACGATTCGACGATGACAACAGGGCCGTATTGACAGGCGATGTCAAACGCCTGATGCACTTGTGCCACCTGATTGATGTTCAAACTGACACCTTGACCTTGCCGCCCATTTAGCGGCTTGAGTACAACCGGACCGCCAAGGCTTTGCCAAATCTCTATCGCTTCTGCCGCCGACCGAGCCAACTCGCCGACTGGAACCGGAATGCCCCCTTCGCGCAAAACGACTTTCGTCTCCTCTTTGTCGGACGCAATATCGACGGCCACACACGAGGTTTGATCCGTGATGGTCGCCGCGACGCGCTGACGGTAGATGCCGTACCCCAATTCGAGCAAGTCGCCTGTGCCAATGCGGCGCACTGGTATATTGCGCCGCTGACACGCCGCCACAATGGCCGCTGTACTCGGCCCTAGTTGCGTTTTCGCGAGAATGGCTCTGGCCTCTTCGTACAGTGGCTCCAAAGACGGACGCACACCGCGCGCTAAACACTTCACCACTTCGACTGCGCCGTACAACAACCTTTTTTGACATTCGTAGGATTTGCACTCCATGACAATGTCGTAAATCCCTGGTCCATCCGCGTACAACGTCTTGCCATAGTGCACGTCCAACCCCAGGCAAGAGGCCAATTCAATCGCGACATGTTCGACGATATGGCCAAAATATGTGCCGCCATGCAGGCGCTCGACAAAGCCGCCAGGTTCCCCTTTGGCACAGTGATGTTCACGCAAACCGGGCAATCGTTCGAGCAAGCCGTCCACCAGACCTGGATAGTGGAAACTCTCCCGCTCAGTGAACTCCTCCAAATGTATGCGTGCAACCATGATTGGTTTGTACAAATATATGTTTGGGCCCTCAATGTGGCGTGTCGATATGATTCTCATGGGGACAGCTCCTTGCTATGCTCGTGACTCCACGCTTTCCAATCTGCAATCGGCTCTCTGTTCCGCAAATGAAAGCCGCAGCCCTCTGGCAGCATGTGTAACTTCACATCACAGAGTGCCAACGATTCATCGGCGCCTACCCTGTCTAGATTCGAATAGGACACCATCCCCGCATCGACCACACTCACAGCTCCTTCCCCAATCACTTCAAACGTGTCATTCTGCACGATGACCGCCGTGTTTTCATCAATTCCCAGCCCCAAATGATGCGGATATTGGGCGACAGCTGACAGAAGGCGACCAAGTCGGCCGCGCTGGGCGAAATGTTGATCTACCACAACGCCATCCAAAAATTCCATCCCCGGCGCCATGTTGACAATGCTGACCCGCGGATTCGTCTCTGCTTCGCCTTCAACAATCATGGTGCTCGACATCATGGATGCGCCTGCGCTCGTCCCGCCCAGCGTCACCCCTCGCATCGACGCTTTGTGCAATGCGGCGTCCACCCGCGTGCCGCCAAGCAACTTGGTGATGCGCAGCTGATCTCCGCCTGTAAAGTAAATGCAGGTGGCATTTTCGATCATTTTCACTGCGCTCTCTCGATTTGCCGCATCTCTTGTCGAAACATCAAATGTACGCACATCCGCCACATCAAGGTGCTCAAATACCTCGATGTATTCAGTTCCAACCTCAATCGGAAGCTCCGTCGCCACGGTAATCACCAGGACGCGCGCGTCCTTGCCGCCGCCTAAGTGAATAAAGCGACGCAAGATGCGGCATTCACCTGTTTTGTCTTCAGCCCCGCCAATAATGACCAGTGGGCCCACATGCCCTGCCAAACGGCTCCCTCCTCGGTTTTTCGGCAAATCCATGCAAAAAATGAAAATACGTAATTAGGTTTTCCACCACTTTCAGGAACTATGCGAGATGCCTGCGGCAAGACGCAAAAAAACCGAGGGAAAACCCCCTCGGTTCACGTCGTCATTGCTTCATTGAGTCGACTCTGTCATAGCTTTCTCCGCGATTTCGATGGCACGTTTCACCATGTTCCCTGCATCTCTCGCCCGAATGCCACCCCAGCCCTCTTGCGCCACGGTGTCATAGAACCCAAGATCCTTTGCAAGTTCCACCTTCAACGCCTCTGACATCGTTCCACGCCTTCTCGCCATGCCAATTCCCCCCCATTCACAATGACGACAAGGTTACCATGCTGCAAAACACACCGCACTATACTCGAAAAGGAATGGATGCGCTTTCATACGCGCTAAAATAAAAGAGGCGTCACCGCCTCTTTAATCAACCAATGAGAATGATGGTGTTATTGCTCTGCCACTGCAAATTTCGAGGTGTCTCCACCTTCATCGCAAAGCATGAGCTCTACTGTTTCGGTTAGGACATCCGCGTAACTGTATGATACGCGTTCAAACGACCCATCGGGCGGATCCAATTTCACGACAAACACCGATGGATATGTCTCTTCCAAGACACCGAAGCGCTCAACTGTCTTTCGTCTTCCTCCGTTTGCTCGGAGTAATACGCGTTCGCCGATGAGTCCTTCCAGACCCTTTTTAATTTCGTGGAGCGCATTTTTCGCCAACACACACCACCTCTTTCCGACATTAGTATAACACGGCAAAGAGGAGTGTGTCAACAATAAGTGAATAATTATATCAGCGTATCTTTTTCATTGTCAATGGGTATTTTAAGACGTTGCATTACCCTGAAATTAAAGTGGATACTTTGCGCGCGCCATCCGCGATGCTTGATTGGCTGATGCGATTCTGCTGGTGCGGGACGCATCACGCATGGCGGCCTCCCCTGAAAATAAATTCAATACGTGGATTTGGGCAAGCCTAGTCGGTATTTACCGCGAGACTCCAGGCCGCCTATTCCATCTGTTCCCGTGTATGTGGACTTGACCACATCGTACAGATTCACTGTTTCATGAATGGGCGTATATGCAATTTTTTCAGCGATAAACACCGGATCGAGCGCATGGATCATGATGCGTTGCGGCGAGCTCGCAAAATTGGCCCCCGCATCGAGAATGCCTTCGAAGTGAGATTGACATGCCCCGGCGATGATGACGAGATCATCCATGTTGCGCACATGCTTGCGGGCATTCGTCACTGCGCGAATGAAGTTTTGGGAATTGCGGTAATTGCGAATGTCCGACCAATCTTTCCCTTTGCGAATGACACCATCATGTCCCGTAATAATCAAGATGTCCGGCTCATACTGTTCCAAAAAGCCGTTGACCAATGTGGGCATTTGCGTTTCCGGCACGTGCTGTCCGATTGCCCGTATACCGAGTTCACGATACGTAGCCATGCATTTCTGCAAGTAGGACCCATCGCCGTCTAGATGCAGAACCCGGCCGGGCCGTTCAAAAAAATCCGGGTTGGCTTGGAAGCGACTTTCGCGACGAAGTGCGCGCTTTTCATGCTCGTGGGCGCGACGTGATTGAATCAGCCGCAGGCACTCTCCTTCCACTTGGCTGCGAGCTGCTTCGAACTGGCGAAGCTCATCTTCGCTCACACGTTCGAGGTCGTCATACGGCGCGTCCGCCATGAGCCTGACGTCGAACCCCTTCAATATGGCTGTATGGGTTTCCTCGTCTATTTCGACAATGACGAAACAGACGTCTTTGCCGTATGACTTGCGCGTCACCATATCGCCTGCTTTCCACATGCAACCACCCCTCCCCTGTCCTGAAAATAATGCGGCACCTTGGTGCTGCGCCATCCGCGATGCCCATTGACTGGTATTTTCATGATTCTGCCGGTGCGGGACGCATCACGCATGGCGATCCATAAACATTTGCATTTACCATATGTCACATGGCCCACAAGTTGTGACAACTGCCGGGGGTTTTTACATGACAGAAGCCATTTACGCGATTGTCGGCGCGCGCAATGAGGAAAAGACCATCGCCAACGTCCTGCATCAATTGGAGCGACTTCACGTGTCTGGCGCGACGTTGGTCTTAAACGGTTGTACAGATGGCACACAGGCAATCTGCAGCCGCCTGCAGCGCCAGCTGTCGTACCCATTGGCACTCGTGGTCTCGGACGAGGCGCTGGGCCACGATGTGGCGAGGGCAGTTGGCACATACCACGCCCTGCGCAAGTATCGGCGTGAGATGGCGTTTGTGTATGTGGACGCGGATTGGGGCGGATCATTCGCGCCGATGCTGGAGGCGTTTGTCCATGATGGACTGACAACCCGAGCAGACGTGACAAGCGTGAGCTTCGCTTGCCTCGAACAAGGCAAATTTTTCGAAACCATGTCTAGGCCGTGGAAAAAAGCACTGGCTTGCCAACAGACCATTCCCCTTGCGGCCGCACCGTTTATGCTGCCGATGCTCGTTCAGGCGCGGCTATTTGCGCGATTATCACCGTTGGCGCTGTCGCACCCCGGCCACTGGATCGCACAATGCGCAACATTACCTTGCCGTTGGCGGATATATGATCACTGGGATCTGTCTCTCGTCGGCCATCTGGCGAAATCGGAGCGGCACAACCACCACATTGCCGCGCGAATTGCCGCAGATGGCGAGATTGCGTATCGCCTCTTAAACGGGCTTCCACTGTTGGCGCAACGACCCATTTCCGCGTTGCCCCCGCGCAATTTCGCTTGGCTGCGGCAATACGCCGCCACGATTTCATGGCCTGAAACAGATTAATGCTTTGTATATCGATCCGCCACTTTTGACGCGCCAAATGCATCTGGCTTGATTCTGGCTTCGTAGCCGTTGCCCTCAATCCATGAGACGATTTCGCGAATCCACTGCTTTGTAACGCCATTTTCGCCGATATCTAAATGAATTTCGATATGCCAATCTTCGTTGAAAGGTTGAAGCCGTTCGGTGAGGAGCGCACCTGTTTGGATGGAGAGTGAAGCTTCTGTAAACATGCGTTGGCGCAAAGAGTGCATGTGGGCATGTTCTTCCTTGTGCACATAGTACCGCGCGCCATGGCCCACGTCGTGCAAAATCACCGCCGTGACAAACGTCGCTTCTGTCTGGTTGGCTCTAGGCTGCGAATCGGTGCCGATGACGAGACGGTGATAAGCGTGCATATCCTCATCAGTTCGCCGCCTGGTCCGCAAATCCTCTGCAACTTGTTCGAGAGACATGAGCCCAAGTGTTGGACTGCGAAACATCATGCAATATCCCTCCTAGGGTTCCTAGCGTTAGTATATGACTTCACACATCGGAAAAGGGAAAGGGTTATGAACTTTCGCAACTTCAACAACCACACGTGATGCACAGGTGAAATCCTGCACGAGCATGCAATTGCATGCGCATCACGAATGGTGAAACACGACATCACCGCGGATATTGGCGCGCCAAATTGGCAAATTCGCCAATCCCCAACGTCTCAGCGCGCGCTTCGGGCCGGATGCCAGCGGATGTGATCCAATCGCGGCAATCCGCCTTCGCAATCGGAAAGCTGTTTGCAAGCGCATTGAGCAACGTCTTGCGACGCGTGGAAAACGCGGCCCTCACCACGCGGAAAAACAATGATTCATCTTCTACCGTGACATCGGCAGGCGCTGTGCAATCAAGTAGAACGACAGCCGAATCGACACCTGGCTGAGGTAAGAACGCGCTCGGCGGCACGGTGAACAACCGCTTCGCCTTCGCCCGATATTGAATCCCAACCGACAACACGCCGTATTCTTTGCCGCCAGGACTCGCCACCATCCGGTCAGCGACTTCCTTTTGGACCATCACCACCGCGCGCGCCAGGGGCAGTCCAGCCTCTAGCACCTGAAATAAAATCGGTGTTGTTACATAGTATGGCAAATTTGCGGCAAAGACCAAACTTGCGCCTGGGGACAGATACGGTTTGACCAGTTCCAACAAATCGATTTCCAAACAATCCGCAAAGTGGAGATGGACGTTCCCGTACGGCGCAAGCACATCATCGAGCACCGGCTTGAGACTGGTATCCTTCTCCACGGCCAGCACCTGGGCGGCCTGCTTGGCAAAATGCGCGGTCAACGCCCCCGCGCCCGGCCCCACTTCCAGCACCACCGTGTCTTTGTCCACAGCAGCAGCAGCCACAATCTGCGTTAAAATGCGATCGTCGATCAAAAAATTCTGACCAAACTGTTTTTTCGTGTGAAATGCGTGTTTTTGCAGTAAAGATTTCACGGTTTGGACATGTGTGCGCGGCTCATCTGACATCATTTCTCACCCTCGTTTGTCCAACATCTCCAATGCAGCTTCAAACTGTTCGCGCGTGACGCCAAGCACGTTCAATTTGTGCAAAAACGATTTGGCGTTGCCATAGCCAATGCCCAAGAGATCACCGAGCTCCGTCCGCCTGGCGACCGCCTCCTCACAGGCGACGAGCCGCGCCTTCAGCATGTCCGCCTGCGCAAACGCCGCTTGGCGCACCTCGCCTGACGTCGCAGGGCGCGCACGCTGTAGGGCAGCCTGGATATGCGCTACGCTCGCGTGCTCCACGCCAAGACCGTGGCTGGACACCGCCTGGCGCCGCGGCAGATGCGCATGTTTACACCCCGGAACAGCCTGGTCGATCCGCCGACGAATACGTTCACCAGCGCCATCCGGATCTGTAAAGACGATGACCCCCCGGTGGGCCGCGCCGCGGCGAATCGCGTCCATGACCCGCTGGCCAATCCGATCCCCGCCGATGACCAGCACATCCGCATTGACAGCCGCCTCTACCCGCTGGCGGTCATGGATGCCTTCCACGACAATCAACTCATCAATTTGCAATCGCGGACTCGATTCAGTCATCTCGACCCACCTTCGGAAACAAGCGGAGCGCGTTTTCTGTCGTCTGAACGGCCAAATCTGCCAAGCTGATCCCCCGCACCTCGGCGATGGTCTCGGCGACCAAGCGCACGCGGGCCGGTTCATTGCGCTTGCCCCGCAAAGGATGTGGCGACAAGTAGGGGCTGTCCGTCTCCACGCACAGTCTGTCTGCGCGCACCGCCGCTGCCACCTCGCGCACATTATCTGCCTTCTTGAAGGTCACTGGCCCGCCAAACGAGATGTAAAAACCCATCTCCATGCAGGTTTCCGCCACCGCGATGGTCTCGGAAAAACAGTGCATCACTCCGCCACACACTTGTGCGTCGGCTTCACGCAACAGCGCCAGCAAATCCTCGGTCGATTCCCGATTGTGAACGATGATGGGCAGCGAAACGCGTTTGGCAATCTCAATCTGACGGCGCATCACATCCTGCTGCTCCGGGCGCGGGGCCGCATCCCAGTAGTAGTCGAGGCCGATCTCGCCGATGGCCACCACCTTCTGGTGCGCTGCCAACCGCTCAATCTCATCGAAATCTGCCGCAGGCACGTCCTTCGCCGCCTCCGGATGAATGCCGACAGCCGCATAGACCCCAGCGTGCGCGTCGGCAATGGCAATCGCGCGACGCGCTGTCGCCACGTCGACCGCAGGGATGACCATCCGCGCCACCCCTGCATCTCTCGCGCGCGCAATGGTTTCATCCAAGTCCGACGCGAACTGTTCATCCATCAGATGGCAGTGTGTATCAAACAACATCACTTCACAATCGCCCCGTTTGGCATGGAATCAGGCACCGTCGCCAACGTCAGCGTATCGCCTTCTGAAGCGGCAAGAATCATACCCTGTGACAAAACGCCGCGCAATTTCACCGGCTTCAGATTCGCCACCACAATCACTTTGCGTCCAACCAATTCGTCCGGCTGATAATATTTCGCGATGCCAGAGACAATCTGCCGTGTCTCACTGCCGAGATCGATCTGGAACTGCAGCAGTTTGTCCGCACCTTCCACCTTGGCGGCCGTCTTGATCTGCCCGACACGCAGTTCCACCTCGTCGAATTTGTCAATCGTGATTTGCGCTTTGCCCGCATCCTTCGAAGTGTTCTCTTGTTTTGGCGTTTCTTTTTGTGCAACTTCCGGTTTTGGTCCAGTCATTTCTGTCAATTCTTCAATCTCCTTTTCAACATCCAACCGCGGAAACAAAGGCGCCGCTTCTTGAACGCGCGTCCCAGACGCCCCTTTGCCAAACGCGAGCGCATTCCAACTGAACGCTTCGTCAGACCAGCCAAACTGCGCCTGAATCGCTTTGGGCGCGCTGGTCATAAAGGGCTGAACCATTACAGTCGTCATGCGAATGGCCTCGACCATATGATACAGCACCGTCTCCAGACGCTCCTGCTGACCTTCTTTGTGCAAACGCCAAGGCTGACATTCATCGATGTATTTATTGGCGCGGCGAACCAAATTCCAAATTTCCGTCAAAGCCAACGAGAACTGCATCCGGTCCATATGGCCTTCCGTCGCAGTCACCACTTCGCTGGCCAGGGCAATTAGTTGCGCTTCTGGCACTTCGCTGGCATGCGGCTTTGGCACAACGCCGTCGGAGAATCTGTGCAGCATGGCGACCGTCCGATGAATCAAGTTGCCAAAGTCGTTGGCGAGATCATAATTGAGCCGTTCGACAAGGGACTCTGGTGTGAAGATGCCATCCTGGCCGAACGGGATTTCCCGCATCAGAAAATAGCGAAACGCGTCATGGCCGTATCGGTCGATCAACCGCAGCGGATCGACCACATTGCCTTTTGACTTGCTCATTTTCCCACCTTTGGCCATGAAGAATCCATGCCCAAACACTTTTTTCGGCAAAGGCAAGTCGAGCGCCATCAGGATGATGGGCCAATAGACCGCGTGAAAGCGCACGATGTCCTTGCCGACGACATGGACATCCGCTGGCCAGTAGCGCTCGAATTTCGCTTTCTGCGCTTCATCTGCTGCGCCATAGCCAATGGCTGTAATATAGTTTGTCAACGCGTCCAACCAGACGTAGACCACGTGTTTGGGATCCCGTTTGACATGCACGCCCCAATCGAACGACGTGCGCGAGACGCACAAATCTTGCAGGCCGGGTTTGATGAAGTTGTTGATCATCTCGGTCTTGCGGCCCAGCGGTTCAATAAACTCTGGATTTTCATCATAGTATTGCAACAGCCTGTCCACGTATTTGCCCATGCGGAAGAAGTAGGATTCCTCACGCACAAACTGCACCTCGCGCCCACACTCCGGACATTTGCCGTCTTTGAGTTCCCGCTCCAGCCAAAATGACTCATCAGGCGTGCAATACCAACCTTCATAATGCGATAGATAGATATCATCTTTGTCGAGCAAACGCTCGAACAGTTCCACGACCACACTTTTGTGCCGTTCTTCCGTCGTCCGGATGAAATCGTCGTAGGAGATGTCCAACTTGGCCCAGAGCGCTTGAATCCACTCGATGATGGGATCCAAAAACGGCTTGGGCGCAAGCCCAGCATCGGCCGCCCGAGTTTGAATTTTCTGGCCATGCTCATCTGTGCCGGTGAGGAAGAACACATCGTAGCCGCGGAGCCGTTTATAGCGAGCCATGGCATCGGCCGCAACGGTTGTGTACGCATGGCCAATATGTAACTTGTCGTTCGGGTAATAAATTGGCGTGGTAATGTAAAATGTCGGTTTCGTCATCGATTGCCCTCCATTGTTCAACATGTGTTCAACATGTGTTCAACATGTGTTCAACATGTGTTCAACATGTGTTCAACATGTGTTCAACATGGTTTCCTATGGGACATGTGAAAAAGACTTCTCATCATTCAATAAAGATGGATTTTCACATGCCCCTAAAGGTGAAGCCAAAAACAAAAAACCCCGGCCCGGCATTGGGGCGAGGTTTGCTCGCGGTACCACCCAACTTCACACGCACATAGACGTGTCTCGTTGCAGATGTATGGCAGTGGCTAAACAAATGAAGCACATCTACCTTACACGCTTGTTTGATAACGGAAACGACCGTACACGCCTCATCCCCGCACTGGAAACTCGACGCATATTCTCCGGAACCATACTCCCTGACGGCACAATTACTGGCTTCCACCAACCCAGCTCGCTATGAACGGCCAATCAGGTACCATTCCTTCATAGAACTTCTCACAATCACAGCATCTATCCCTCTGCGACCGTAAGAACAACATGATTCATTTGTGTTTGCTTTTAACATACATGACCCTCATCCGTCACGTCAACGCATATGGCGATCCCGATACAAAACCGCCTCACAAGTAGGATAGCCCGCCATGGCCCATCTCAATCAAGCGGCCTCAAGCTTTTGGGAAAATATGCACTGATGCACACATTTATCGACCGACAATGACAGAGAATGTGGTCATAAAAATTGATGTTTGTATCAAAATTTGAAATATGTGTCGAAATTGAAAACTAGGAACTGTAAGGACTTGCAAAAAAGCGAGTATGATTTATAGTATAGGTAATTGAAGTATCTGCATGCTGTGATATTCAATTCCCTACGCCACCATGCTGTTTTACTTCACCATACAGACATACAAACACCATACAAATCCTAAACCGGGGGATGGTACATTTGAAATCTACAGGCATTGTACGCAAAGTTGATGAACTAGGTCGTGTCGTCATTCCTATCGAATTGCGCCGCACGCTGGGTATCGGTGAAAAAGATGCGCTGGAAATTTACGTAGACGGAGATCGCATCATTTTGAAGAAGTACGAGCCCGCTTGTATTTTCTGTGGCCAAGCTGATGAGATCATTCATTTCAAAGGCAAGAACATTTGTCCGTCCTGTATCGCTGAAATGAGCTCCTAAACACATTGAAGGTGACAAAAGCTGACGACTTGGTCGTCAGCTTTTTTGATGCCTTCAGCCAGTTCCACTTCTTTGTCCTCTGAAGTGTATTGCGCCTGCGCAAAGCGCTGTACAATGTCCCGCTCAAGATAGTGTCGCATTGTACAAATCGCGCCGATTGACGGACAGTTGTAGCGCCACCGCCTGAACCGCTGTCTTATGCCGCTCTCCTTGGGCCATTTTTTCGAGTACCAGATCTACAGCCTGTTGCCAGACCGCTTCTGGGTCAACTTCTTCACTTGCGCGTATCCCTCGATTGTCCAACAGAATCACATATTCACCGCGGACCGCTTCGTCCTTCACATATTGCGCCAACTCCGGGAGGGTCCCATGAATGAACGTTTCGTGTTTCTTCGTCAACTCCTTGGCCAAGACGGCGCGCTTCTCGCCAAACAACTGGCTGATTCTCTCCAAAGTGGCCACAAGGCGATGCGGCGCCTCATACATAATCAGCGTCGCTGGAATGGGCAGATACGTCTGCAGAGCCGTCTCCATCGCCCCTAAACTGCGCGGCAAAAAGCCCAGATAGACGAATGGCTGCAAAGGGAAGCCACTGCCAACCAGTGCCGCTAAGAGCGCACTTGGGCCAGGAATCGGGATGACCGGAATCCCTCGTTCAATCGCGGTATCGACCGCCACTTCACCAGGATCAGACAGCAGGGGTGTCCCTGCATCCGACACCAGCGCGATGGATTGCCCTTGCGCCCAAGCCTCGGCCATCCACGCTTGGCGAAGTTGTTCATTGTGCTGGTGGTAGCTCGCCACTTTCGGTGGATGAATGTCGAAATGGGTCAATAACTTGCGCGTGTGACGTGTATCCTCACACAGAACGATGTCCACCGCTTTGAGTGTCGTCACCAACCGTTCGCTGACATCGCTCAAATTTCCTATGGGCGTGCTGCAGATATATAATTTCGGTCCTGTGTCCGCAAAACTTTTGATGATGTTCACCATATGACTCGCCCCTTCAAAACAATCGATGCCCACACTGCGCCACCCGTGATGGTTTTATGCCACTGCTGGACAAAATCCATGTGACAATATACAAAAAAACCCGTTCCGAAGAACGGGACATCCTTTTCATTCATGTTTTTTGAATAAACGAAAGACAGAAAAGACATTCGCCTTCCGTACGCAAGCTCCCATACTTGACATTACAAATGTGAAAACCCTCTCGATAGATGCGCAACAGATTTTCTTGTGCGGACCTTGGTTCCAGCGGTGTCTTGCCTTCAAGCGACTCTTCTTTGAAACGCTCATTCTCACGCTGCAAACGCAAGTTTTCCTCAATCAAATCCTGGATTTTCTGTTTCAATGTCCCCAGTTCGACATACAGTTCACCAATACGCTCTTCCAGATTGGCAACCTGTACAAACAATGATTGTTTGTCCATACTCGGATACCGACCTCATTCACGCCAACGCGTCTTGGTCTTGGTAAGCATCATTCTCAAATTTCAGGCAACACATCAAACGGCCGCAAAGACCGGAAATCTTCGATGGATTGAGTGACAAACTCTGATCCTTCGCCATCCGAATAGACACGGGATCAAACTCGCCCATCCACGTCGAACAACAAAGCAGACGTCCACACGGGCCGATGCCCCCCAGTATCTTGGCCTCATCCCGCACGCCGATTTGGCGAAGCTCGATGCGGACGCGAAACACACTGGCTAAATCTTTCACAAGCTCGCGGAAATCCACGCGTCCCTCAGCTGTGAAATAGAAAATCAACTTATTGCGGTCAAATGTGTACTCCGCGTCAACCAGTTTCATCTCCAGACTGTGCTTCTCCACTTTCTCGCGGAACACTTGCATCGCTTGCCTGGCGCGCCCACGGTTTTCTTCAACCACCGCGGCGTCTTCTGCATCAGCGACACGCATGACCTGCTTCAACGGCAAAACAACCGAGTCCTCCGACACTTCGCGCTTATCTACCACAACTTGACCGTATTCTACACCTCGCGCTGTTTCAACGATAACGTGCGCATCTTTTTGTATCAGCAATTCACCTGGGTCAAAATAATAAATTTTCCCGGCAGGTTTGAAACGAACGCCGACAATTTCATACATCAACTCAAATCCTCCCGTAATCGGATGCACATCTGCTCGAAGTTCAGCAGTGCCGCAACATGCGACTGCAACCGCTGGCGGCTATCCAAGACAATCTCGATAGCGCGCGTCCACTGGCGCACATCAAGTATGGGAGAAATGTGCGAAACCTGCGATTCCCAAGTACGAAAGCGAATATGTGATTGCCCGATACGGGTGTACAAAATGTCACGTAACCATTCAACAAGCAAGGTCAAACTATCTTCTGCGGATATTTCACCACAAAAGGCTTGCCATTTTGTAGCCAGAATGAGTGCTGGTTGACGTTCAACCAACCACATCTCCGTCCATCTTACCATTTTATCGATGAAACCATCAAACGAACTATTTTCCGGTGGGTTCAACGCCTCATGGACAAAGGGAACAACTTGGTAGTCCGCCTGCGGCCAAGCGCCCTTTTCATGAATCGTGTGCGTAAAACAGCGCGACCTGATGGTGGATAACACAGTATGCCGCTGTACGGCAGTCAACAACGCATATACGTGCGGTTCAGGCTCCTCCAGCGTTTTGAGCATCCGGTTCGCGGCGACACTGGTCATACTGTCGGCGCCAAAGAGCGCATACACCTTTTTGCCTTGATGACCGCGCACAGTCAACCAACTTTGCAATTGTTCCACGTCATTCGTCCGGACTTTTGTGCCGCTGGTGGCAAAAAAGTCCGGATGTGCATCCGCTAAAAACTTGATACAAGAACTACATGCGCCACATGGACGCACATCGCCTTCACACAAAATCGCCTGCGCCAACCAACGGACGGCTTTTTCTGTCACATCTGCTGTACCGATGAACAGCGATGCGTGCGCAAGATGTCCGTGGACAAGTGCGTCCAAGACCGATTCCGGCATATCGAACTCCGTCGGCGACATCAGCGCATGCTGTACATCCACAGAACACCCTCCCCAAAATCAGCACTCACGGCAATTCACGCGATTGACAAACGCAACAAGTGTGATCAAAACTGAGCGAACTGTTCTACATCCAACACGAAAATGGTCGCACCGCCAACCTGAACGTTGACGGGATGCGGAATGTACGACTCCATGCTCGCGCCCATCGGCGACATTGGGGTAACCACCTGCTCTCGCGCTTTGCAAGACTGTTGAATGATCTGCATGACCTCATCTACCATTTCATCATCTGTCCCAATCATGAACGTGGTGTTCCCCGCGTGCAAAAAACCACCCGTTGAGGCCAGCTTTGTCGCACGAATGTCCGCTTTCACGAGATTTTGCGCAAGCTTGTTGCTGTCCTTGTCCTGAACAACTGCGATCACTAACTTCACAGTGCCACCTCCAAATATCGCTTTTATTCTTGAGTTATGTATTTCCATACGATTTCGTGAATTTCCTGCTCCAACACATCAGGCTCAAGCCCCGCGTCCACAATGCGAAAACGCTGGGGATCACGCGCCGCCAAAGCCATGAACGCCTCCTGCACACGCAGAAAATACGCGTCATCTCTCAGTTCGATCCGATCCAACGCCGCCTGGCCGCGCGAGGCGGCAAGGCGAGTGCGGGCGGTGGCAATCGGCAAGTGGAACAAGATGGTCAAATCCGGAGAACATCCGGACAGCGCAAACTGATTGACAGCTGCAACGGCCTGTGCGCCAAGTTGCAAACCGCCCCCTTGATACGCGATCGAAGCGTCGACAAAGCGATCACAAAGCACGATGTGACCCGCTGCAAGCGCCGGTTGTATCACCTCTTCAACATGTTGCGCCCGTGACGCGGCGTACAGAAGCGCCTCCGTGCGCGCAGTCATCATGTGATTTTCCGAGTCGAGCAACATCGCCCGAATCTTGTCCCCTAAAAAAGTCCCGCCTGGCTCTCTCGTCTGCACGACGCGCGCCCCCGCAGTGTCCAATCGGCGAGCAAGCCGCGTCAACTGCGTGGTTTTACCTGCTCCATCAATGCCCTCAAATGTGATGAAACAACCTTGTTTCGTCTTCATCCACAACCTCCACACCCTCTTGTTCACTCAAACCAAGTACCGTATGCCCGCTCTGTGTCCAGTGTTCGAGGCTTTTTACATGCGACTGCGTAATTTTTTGTCCAGCATAGACCAAAGGCACCCCAGGTGGATACGGAACCAATGCAGTAGCCGCAATCAGGCCCACCGCATCGCAAAGTGGCAGTCGCTTGCGCGGCGCGGCGGCGATCACGCGGGGCGCTATGCGCACCGCCGACACCAGCGGTTCGTTCTCATACAGTTCCGCCAGTCGCTCGCCATCCTCACCAAGCCCAGACACCTCTTTTTCCCATGCGGCCAACACCTTGAAAAAACGGGTCCATTCGTGTTGTGGTTGCGCAAAGCCAAATATCGCTAAGGCGCCCGTGACATCCGCGTACTCCAGGAACACCCCCGCCGCCGCAAGTTGCTGTTCCAGCGCACGGCTTCGCGCTTGTGAGCCTGTCGGAATCCACAGACGCATCGGATCGACCGTGCCATCTAATTCGAGGCGCAAAAACAGCGCAAGCTGTTCCATTGATTGTTCAGCGGCCTGAGCGCCCGAATGTCGCAGCCAAGCCTGCGCTCCGTCTAGTGCGGCCAGCAACAAATAGGAAGGGCTTGTGGTCTGGAGAAAGAGCAGATGACGCTCCAATACCGCCAAAGGGATACGCAAACTTTTTAAATGAATCCACGCAGCCTGCGTCAAACAGGGAAGTGTCTTGTGTGGGCTCTGAATCACCAAATCCGCCCCAGCCGCAACACTGTGCAGCGGCCAATGTGGATGCAAGCCAAAATGGCTGCCATGCGCTTCATCGACAATCAGCGGCACACCGTGCGCATGCGCAACCTCCGCCAACGCCGCAACTGGCGCGACACGCCCCTGGTAAGTCGGCGAAGTGACATAGACAGCGGCGATATCCGTATGCTGCTGCAGCACTGCCTCTAGTGAAGCGACGCTCGGCGCTGCAAAGGTGCAGAGATCTTTTCGCCACGCGCTGCGGACAAAAATGGGTTCGGCATCTGCGAGCACCAAGCCGCGCCAGGCGCTGATATGATTGGGCCCCAGCAAGATCACGCGCCGTTTGCCGCCCACCGCCACGCACGCCGCGATGGCCGCCATCACACAGGCTGTGGCGCCATTGACACTGTACAGACAGGCGTCAGCGCCATAATGCGCTGCAGCGAGGCGTTCAGACGCCGCAATACAGCCTGTCGCATGATGAAGATTATCTAAACCGTCCAGTTCCGTGGCATCCAACTTGCCTGCTTGTCCCAGCCACGTCCCCAGCACTTCCGGCATCATCCGCCCCTGATGATGACCAGGCACGTGCAAAGACACCTTCTCTTTTGCAGCATGCGTCATCAATGCCTCGATGATGGGCGTCTCAACCGCGGGTGAATTCACCGCCGCACGCCCCCTCATAAATCGGCTTTATCACTCACAATGATAGCCATCACACAGGTATGAAGCAACGCTTTAGTCGTAGGGGTTGGAGGTGTGGTGCATCAGGCATTTTCGAGACCGAAGGTCGCAAAATGGTTCTGCCAGTTCCCCTTCGGACTCTCTACCCTTGAAAATAAAGTCGATACCTATACATACGCCATCCGCGATGCCTCGCTTGACTGACATTTTCATGATTCTGCTGGTGCGGGACGCATCACGCATGGAGTGTGGGCGCCGCGCTCAAATCACATCGACAGCGCCGACAGCCATATCCGCTTCATTTCTTTCACATAATGTTGGTAGTATGCATCATTTACGTCTGAATGAACAATATCCCGCTCACAGTCCAAGCAAATAAACTGTCCACAGATCCGAATTCCCTGCGCTCTTTCAGCGTGACAAATAATACACGCTGACAGTGCCTGTGGTTTTGATTCCACCACGCTCACCTACCCTGGTCACGTTTGTTCTTGTTCTAGTTTGTCTGTATTTGCTCTTCTTCATACCTACTTCCAAATCGGGCGTCATTCGCCGATTGCTATGAACCGGAGTTCACACATCTGTTGACACAAATGCGCCCGCGCTGGAATCTACCAAATTTGATGCACTGCAATGACCACCAAAATCAAGCCTGCGATCACAGTGGCGTGATCCCCTAACGCCCGCGCCGCATAACGACGGCCGAACAAAGCCGCGATGCCCAATAACAGGTACGAAAACAGCGCCACCAAAAACGATGTCAGAAAAATATTCAATTGTGTCACACCTGCGTCAAAGCCGCCCGCAAATGCGTTCATGGCAAGTGCCGTCCCGAGCACAACGGCCTCTAACATCCCAATTGATTTTGAAGCGTCGAAGTCGGCGACCGACGGATCGTTCAGAATTCGGCCAATGACACCTGTCGGTTGATGTTCCCGCTTTTGCTTTCGTTTCTCGCGCAGAGGTTCAGCCATGACCCAAAGCGCAACGAGAAAAATCACAACCGCCCCGAGCGCTGTGGCGATGTCCGGATGGATGTAATACCGCATCAAGCGGCCGACCCAGCCGGAGATGAGCGTCGCGACACCAGAGATGAGCGCCACCATCATATTTGGAAGCCAAGCGATGCGTATCTTGCGAACGCCGTAAGCAATGCCCACGCCGGCGTTGTCGAGATTGGCGGCAACAGCAAGGCCAACCATCGTCAATATGTGGGATATCATGACTGTCACCCCCGAATCATCACAACACCTTATGAGCAACACTCGTCTTTGTTTCACAAATGCCTAAAGCGTGCATCCACGAAAAGAAGCGATGCTGTGCTATAATGCTTGTGCGAAATGGAGGTGGAGAGGTGAGTCGAACGACTTCGTCGAACCTCGCCCGCGGAGCCTCACTGTATGTGATTTGCGTCGCTGTTGCAAAGGTTCTCGGATTAGTCTGGATCATCCCTGTCTCTGCGCTCATCGGCCGAGACGGTTTAGGCATTTATTCAAACGCTTACGCCATCTACACCATCCTTCAACAATTGGCGACAAGCGGTTTCCCACTTGCCATGGGCAAGCTGATTAGCGAACGCTTGGCCACTGGCCAGCGGAGCGTGGTTGAACATATCTACCGCGTCTCCATGCGCTCGTTGCTTTTCTTTAGCGTGATCGCGTTTTTATTGATGTGGTTTGGCGCGCCCATATTTGCGCATCTGGTTTCGCTGAAAAGTTCACACCAAGCCATGGTTCAGCAAGTGCCCACGATGCGGGCGGTTTCCCTGATGTTGCTGGTGATTCCCGCGATGAGCGGTCTGCGCGGTTACTTGCAAGGACACCAACAGCTTGCGCCGTCCGCTTATTCACAGACGGTAGAACAACTGTTTCGCGTCATTGCGATGGTCGTAGGTGCTTACATCATCGTCAAGCAGTTTGGCGGCGGACATGCAGGCGGTGCGGCGGCGGCCACATTTGGCGGTTTTGTCGGTGGGGTGGCTGGCTTGTTGCTGCTGATTATCGCTGTGCGCCCGTTGCGGCGCGCGGAACGCAGCTTTGGCATCGATGAAAGCCCGTTTCGAAGTGGACAGATTTTTCGGATGGTCTATCGCTTGGCCATTCCAGTCAGTCTTGGCGGTCTTGTCGTGCCGATTGCCAATCTGGTAGACAGTTGGACCGTCACCAATCTTCTGCAAGCAGGCGGCCAGACATATGACGCGGCCACGGCGAATTATGGCATTCTCACGCGGCAGGCGATGTACCTCGTCCAACTGCCCATGGCATTTGCCTATGCGATTGGCGTCAACATCCTGCCCGCTGTTGCGGCGGCCAAAGCGAAGAAGAACCAACAAGCGATTCAGGAGAATATCGTCTTTACACTGCGCAGCATGTTTCTTATCAGTTTCCCAACAGCGGTGTTGCTGCTGGTGTTAAGTCAGGCCATCAACGAATCCATATTCGGTTCAACCACAGGTTCAGCCATCATTTCCACAGTGTCGTTCATGAGTATTTTTTCAAGTTTAGAGTTGATTTCCACATACATTTTGCAAGGACTCGGCAAAATGTACCGACCTGTGCGCAATATGTTCATCGGCGTGGCCATCAAGCTCATCTTCAACTTTGTGCTTATCTTGACGTTCCATTCGGTCATTGGCGCCGCGCTGGCAACCACCATCGGTTACCTCTGCTCGTCTGCCCTCAACATCATGGCCGTACGCAAATACAGTCAGACCTATTTTTCCGTTCGGCGCATCGCCAAACCGTTTATCGGCGCATCTGTGCTGACGGCCATCGTCCTCTTCCTTGTCAACTGGCTGTTACATGTCGGATTGATGCACCTGTTCACACACGGCGAACGGATCGGGTACATCATCCAGTTCATTGTTGCAAGTCTGATAGGCGGTGTATTTTATCTCTACTTCATCTTGAGATCTGGCACCTTGCGCAGCGATGAATTGCAGAACATCCCTGGCATCGGCCGCTACCTGGGACGCCTTTCCAGAAAGATTGAGCGCCGACCGCCCCCGCCGCGACAGCGATACGATAGACGCCCAAACAGACGATGACGTAAATCCTTGGGGGTTACTGCCCGCAGAATGATCAGGTGAATACCCAGAGCTGCATCGCAATCAGGGCAACGATGCCCGGAATGCCCAGGAATCCAGCAGTCAAAGCGGTCAACGGGTTGAATGGCAAATGGAAATGAATGTACGACCCAATCCAGTTGACCGCAAAGACGAACAGGCATCCTATCACAATGCTGCGCAAAATCAACCAGGCCACTTGGCCTGGCTTGCGAAAAAATTGGCCAATCAAAAACGCGACGACAACGACGACTGCAACCCACAGCCAAATTGCCTGAATGTGCACCTAGAAGCCTCCTTAGTCCGTCTGCCACGCCTCATCCATCCAGTCAGCCTGCATCCCCTCAAATTCGATCTGATGCTCCCTTGCCAACTTAAACAGATAATTGAGATGGCGCTCCGCCGCCCCAATGCGAAACACGACGTGATCGATCAACAGCGGATCTGCAACCTGATCAAACTGCTGTCTGGCAATCTGCAACTCTCGGCGACTCTTCAGCACTTCTTGCAAAAACGTGTGCTCGTCCAGTTTTCCCATATCCATTTTTACGTGCTTGTGTTGCTGCTCGCGAAGCCATTTTTCATCCGTTGCATGATGCTTCGCATGCGTCGATGGGTCGGACAACGTCATAGAAAAAGCCCCCTTGTCCAAGTTAGTAGATCATAGGCGACAAGGGAGCTAAATATGACTGTCCTAAAACGGAAAATTAATTGACGCTGCGATACCGCGCAGCAGGTTGGCCAAACGGATATGACAAGGCTAAATCGTCCGACGCCCTTCGAGCGCCTTGGCCAGGGTCACCTCATCAGCATATTCCAAATCGCCGCCCACGGGCAGCCCGTGTGCAATCCGGGTAATTTTGAGCGAAAAGGGCTTTAACAGACGCGAAATGTACATCGCCGTGGCTTCACCCTCCACGTTCGGATTGGTCGCAAGAATCACTTCATCGATGTCTTCTTCACCAATGCGCGTCACCAGCTCCTTGATCCGAATTTCCTGAGGACCAATGCCCTCCATTGGCGATATGGCGCCATGGAGCACATGATAGCTGCCATGAAACTCGTGCGTGCGCTCCATCGCGATGACATCGCGCGGTTCCTGCACAACACAGATGACCAGTTTATCCCGCCGGGGATCCGTGCAAATGGAACAAGGCGACTTATCGGTGATGTTGCAACAAACGGCGCACTCGGTCAGTTGCGTTTTGACATCTTTGAGCGCCTTGGCGAAATCATCGACGTCGCTCGTCTCCATCCCCATCACGTGAAAAGCGAGACGAGCGGCCGTTTTCGGCCCAATCCCCGGCAACTTCATAAACTGCTCAATCAGACGGGCAATCGGTTCTGGATAACCCCACATCCTAGAACAAACCTGGGATATTCATCCCTTTGGTGTATTTGCCCATTTCTGATTCGGTCATTTCATTGACCTTCTGCCCTGCGTCTTGAAAAGCCGCCAACACGAGATCCTGCAACATTTCCACGTCGTCAGGCGTCACCACTTCTTTGTCGATGACGACTGCGGTCACTTCCTTGTGCCCGTTCATGGTGACTTTCACCGCTCCGCCGCCAGCGGTTCCCTCAACGGCCTGTTCGCCAAGCGCTTCCTGCGCCTTCATGATGTCTTCCTGCATTTTTTTGGCTTGCTTCATCAACTGGTTCATATTTTTCACAATCGGTCACTCCCTGTCTCATCTTCAACAATGACTTTCTCTTCCCCAAACAACATTTTTGCCCGTTCGACAATGGCCGCTTGGCCATCGTCCACAGACGGCTGCTGTGTGGCGTGCTCTGCAGCTAAAAAATCGTCCCAATCCGCTTTGAGCAACGCAAAAAACTGCATCTCCCGCTGCAGCGCCGTCTGGATGGCCGACTCTATCACTTGCCTGTCCACCGCCTTCATGACGGCCTCTCTGTGAATTCGACTAGCAAACGATAACACGATAGCATACTCAGTGGCGAGCACAACTTCCCCGTTTATCAGCCACGCGTGTGTCTGTATGCGGTTTTGCTTCACCGCCTGCAAGATGTCCGGCCACAGCGACTTGACCGTGCCCTCGAATGATTCGCTGCGATCACGATGCAGTCGCTCCAGCATATCGCGCTTGCGCTGCGCAACGTGCGTCTGCTCTCGCTGTGAACGCGCTGATGGTGCCTGCGTTTGCTTCTCATCCACCTCTGCTGGCGGCGGCGCAGCGGACGCCTGCTGCGTTTCTGGCGCCACAGATGAAGGTGCTGGGGCCTGCACGGAAACAGTCACGCGCTCCGGCGCAACGCTTTGGGCCGTTTCCGCTGGTGCGGACGCGCTGACCGCCTGAGCAGGCTGTGTGGCAAAAGAAAGTAGCGCTGCTTCCAGCGCAAGGCGGGGCTGCTCTATGTACCGCAGTTGCGTGTACAGCTCACCGAGCTTTGCAACGGCCTGCAGCAGCCACGCCGGTTGACAATTCTGCCGTGCAGTCACCGCCCGATATGGCGCCACAGGTTTGCCCCCAAGCGGATTTTCATCAGTTGATAACCGCACAATAAACAAATCCCGCAACACCTGCAACAAATCAAACGCAATGCGATTGGCGTCTTTCCCTGCCGCATACCAGCCAGCCAGCCGTTGAATCACTTCCAGGTACGCCTGGTCGAGCAAATCGGCCACCAAGGCGAGCAACGCCTGGGTATCCACGCCGCCAATGACCGCGGCAACCTGTGTTTCATCAATGGTCCCCCGCCCAAACGCAGCAGCCTGCTCCAGCAAACCGAGCGCATCGCGCATGCCGCCATCAGCCGCTTCGGCCACTTTCCACAGCGCGCTTTGATCACATTGCCAATCCTGATGCGCCACCACTTCCTGCAGCCGTTCAACGATGGTCTCTGGCGGAATGCGATGAAAATCAAAGCGTTGGCAACGGGAAATGATGGTGTTAGGTATCTTGTGTGGTTCCGTCGTCGCCAGCATAAACAAAACATGCGCCGGCGGCTCTTCCAGCGTCTTCAACAGGGCGTTAAACGCCTCTGTGGTCAACATGTGCACTTCGTCGACAATATAAACTTTACGCCGCACACTGGTCGGCGCGTAATGGACCTTGTCCCGCAACTCGCGAATCTCATCTACGCCCCGATTGGAAGCAGCGTCAATCTCCTCCACATCCACATTGGTCCCCATTGTAATGGATACACATGCATCGCATTCATTACAAGGTTCAACCCCATTTGGATGGTGGCAGTTAACAGCCTTTGCAAACAGTTTTGCCATGCTTGTTTTGCCTGTGCCGCGCGGGCCGGAAAACAAGTAGGCATGCGCAATTTGGCCTGCCGAAATGGCGTTCATCAACGTTTGACTAACATGTGGTTGTCCAATGAGACTGGCGAATGACTGTGGTCGCCAAGTTCGATACAGCGCTTGGTAAGACACGCACGAACCCCCTTAGCTTTTACAGTACCACAGGCCAAGGGAGGTCTCCACCGCACATTCTGAAAATCAGTGAACGTTTGCAGAAGGCCACTCGCAAACATTGGATAAGGTCGCTTTTCACCATCACGATATGCCCTCAGCACAAGGCACGTCATAGGAACGTTACCGCTGCGGAAGCACAGACAGCGTGTGACCTGCACCCTGGACAAGCATGCCCGAAGTACCCTGCTTGAGATTCGGCAGGCTCACGGTAAATGTCGTTCCGTATCCTTTGGAGGAAACACGGATTTGCCCACCATGGTCCGCCACGATGCGCTGGCAAATGGCCAACCCAAGGCCAGTCCCTGTATCTTTCGTCGTGTAAAAGGCGTCAAAGATTTTATCGACGAGATAGTACGGAATCCCCGGACCTGTATCTGTGATTTCAATCTCAACGCCTTCCCCACTCGCTTTCACGCTGATGTTCACACACCCGCCAACATCCATGGCCTCAATGGCGTTGCGAACGAGGTGGAGCAACAATTGTCGAATCATGTCCCGATCCGCTTGCATCTGAATATCATCCGCGATGTCAAAGCCAAAATCAACGCCGTGATCCCGCGCCGTCGATTGCACCCAAGGCAGCAATTCGGCCAATAAATCGCGCATTGAGAAAGTCGTCCATGCGACCTTGTGCGGTTTTGACAACAAGAGCAACTCTGACACCAGCGCGTTGACACGCTCAATTTCACTCATCATCACTTGCACATATTGAACTTCATCGTCCATTAACCCGTCTTGAAGACGGTGTTCTAGCACCTGCAAAAACCCTTTTACGGTCGTCAATGGATTCCTGATCTCGTGCGCAATCCCAGCGGCCAATTTGCCGATGGTCTCCATTTTTTCGATCCGCTGCGTCTGCTGTTCCAGCATGGCGAAGTTGCCCAGGTCCTTCATCGCGACGTACATACCCTGTATATGGCCATCTTCCGATTGGCGCGTAAATGTATCCAATAAAACGTGGCGCACTGTTCCGCCAATTTCCCATTTCACAATCGCGTCGCGATACTCGCATTCAGTCGCCACAACGTGATGCAACATCTGGTACTCTTCGCTGTGGGTCATGAAAATGTTTGCAAGTGGAACAGTGCGTCCGACAATTTTAGGTTGTCCAAGCAAATCTGCAGCGAGATCGTTAAACAATGTGACTTCGTCTTCTTTGGAAACATAGAAAATCGCTGCATTTAACAGCTGTGTATCCGGAAACAATTCTGTGAGGGTGGTACTATGCGTCTCTCTGCGAAGCATTCGCGTCATGGCTATCACCAGTCCCCCCGGGTTTGTCTATAGTAGGGATATTTTCGCAGACTTCCATGGAAATCCTGCATGGTGACAAAAGTTCTAGAATCTCGACAAGTTCCGACATAACAGGCATTTTGGAGGGATTTTAGCAACCTTGATGGGCCTTTAGAAGCGCCTATGAGCACTGCGAGGAATTTACCTTGCTGAAAGGCAAAAAAGCACACCTCATCGGTGTGCCAGACATGATCTCTGATCAAGACCCAACCAGGCGCTCCCACGTCGCCCGAAAGCTCTCCCTTAGTGCTGCTTCCGTCAGGATCTGACACGGTTCGGAAGTTTTCGCCGCATGGGACCCAGTTGGGTCTTGATCAGAAATCACATCGTCATATAGAGTTTTCCCATTTTGAGAGGACATATGTTCGCGCTTTGAAAACACTTTGCGCTTGGCAAATCTGCTCAACTTGATGGCGGAGAGAGTGGGATTCGAACCCACGAGCCCCTTGCAGAGCTACTCGCTTTCGAGACGAGCTCTTTCGACCACTCAGACATCTCTCCATGGTCATCGCTTTGGTTGTTTGCGCATGTTTTGAAAAAAATCCTTCAACAGATACGCGCATTCATCAGTCAAAACACCAGCGTGAATCTCTGGCGTGTGATTCCATCTGCCTGGTTCCAACAATGGAATCTTGGAAATGACAGCGCCGCCTTTCACATCTGTTGCACCAAAAATCAGCCGACGCACGCGGGACAGCATAATCGCGCCTGAGCACATTGGACAGGGTTCCAGTGTGACATAAATGTCGCAGTCTGTCAACCGCCAAGCACCCAACCGCCGACTGGCTGCTTGCAGCGCAATCAGTTCGGCGTGTGCGGTAGGATCCCGCCACGTTTCGCGCAGATTGTGACCAGCCCCAACGACTTCCCCATTTCGCACGACTACAGCCCCAATGGGAACTTCGCCCCGCGCCGCCGCCTTGCGCGCCTCGTCCAGCGCCAAGCGCATCCAATGTTCATCCGTCCGATCACAGTCCGTCGCCTGCACAAGTTCACTCCCTTACGTTTGGGTAGCATAGCCTATCATCTGTGTCAGCGCAAGCCTGTCTTGTTACCATCGATGAGAGCAACCTTTTCACGGTCATTTGCGTGTCCACGCGCATAAGTTATGGCGAACCCAGAAAGGGGGCGTTCGTGTTGACACGTGGACAGCTTCATCCCGACCGACGCTATCTCGATAAATGGCAGATGCACCTAGCGTTGACCCACGCGGCCATTCAAGGCTTGCATCTGCCTGCGACGAAATTGCTCGCGCACATCCAAGCAAGCGATTTCCAACAGTGCGCGAGTTGGTATGTAAAGCCCCTTGGCACGTGGGGTGGACAACACATCGCAAAAATTGAAAAAGGGAATATGGGCTGGCAGATGAAACAGGACGGACGGTATGAACAGTTCCCTGACGAAATGACACTCTTGCAACGCTTATATGCTGCTTATGCGCCGACTGAAACCATCGTCCAACAAACCGCACCTGTGGCCACGTTGACAGGCAAACCATTCGATGTACGCGTGCTGTGTCAGCGGGACGCAAAGGATACGTGGCTCATCGCTGGTTGGTTGGCTCGTGTCGGACGCGAAGACAGCATCGTCTCCAATATTGGAACCGGACACGGGCAAGTGTTGCCACTGCCACACTTGCTGAAACAACTGTACAAAGATAAAGACAAAGGACGGCACGTCAAACAGAAACTGCAGCGCCACAGTCTGGCCATCTGCCGCATGCTGGACACATACCACGCGTTTGAAGAAGTGGGCATTGATTTTGGACTGTCTGCCCAAGGGCAAGTTTGGCTGTTTGAAGTCAATACAAACGACATGCTCGGTGGACCCAGCCACGAATTGTTCAAAGCGCTGCCAGATAACAAACTGTACACCGAAATTACTGCGCGCGCCGACGCACGCCAACGTCAGTTTTTGCACGATCTACTACACGACATCACCCACTATGAAAGCTCCGCTTTTCACAACCGCGAATGAGATGCATATGCAAAACAGAACTGAATGCCGGCCCCGTGTCCTTCATTCTGGCGCCCGGCGCGCGCACCCGTATCGCCAGCTTTTTCCCCTGGGCACAGAGACAATCCCCCACGCATACAGTATGGAATATGTTTTGGGCGCCCGGCCATACATGATGTTCTCACACTGACATCGTGATCGGCTAATCACAGTCTTGGATGCAGCACGAACGGCGCAGCAACAGCTACCGGTTGATTTCGGAAAGCAGGGAGGATGTAATACATGTGCGGAATTGCAGGTTGGGTTGACTGGTCGCGCGATTTGACCAGTGAAGCATCCACCGTTCAAAAAATGGGCCAGACACTCTGTTCGCGCGGACCGGATACTGCAGGCTTTTGGTCGAATCCACATGCACTGTTTGCACATCGACGGTTGATTGTCGTAGATCCCGACGGTGGCGTACAACCCATGACACGGACCTTCGGCGATAAACAGTACACCATCGTGTACAACGGTGAGCTATACAATACAGAAGATATTCGCAAGGAGTTGCTCCAGCTCGGCTTTCACTTTAACGCCTACTCGGACACGGAGGTGCTGCTTGTCGCCTATGTTGCCTGGGGCGAACAATGCGTGCACAAACTCAATGGCATTTTTGCGTTTGCCATCTGGGACGAAGCCAACCAACGGTTGTTCATGGGGCGCGACAGACTGGGCGTCAAACCCCTGTTCTACAGTCGCGTGGGACGTGGCATCGTCTTCGGCTCTGAACTGAAGGCCCTGCTTGCACACCCACAAGTGGAACCTGTGGTGTCACAGCAGGGGTTGGCTGAAGTTTTTGCCATCGGTCCAGCCCGCACGCCCGGTCTAGGCGTGTTTGACAATGTTGAAGAAGTGCGCGCAGGCCACATTCTGGTGGGCACACCTGAGCGAATTGTCACACGGCCTTACTGGCAACTGCAGAGCTATGAACACGAGGATTCCCTAGAGAAAACCATTCAAACTGTGCGGGAGTTGCTGATTGACATTGTCGAACGCCAACTGATTTCCGACGTGCCCATCGCCACTTTTTTGTCGGGTGGTCTGGATTCCAGTGTGGTTTCGGCCATTGCCGCCAAGTACTTCCGCGCGCAAGGCCGCGATGCCCTGCACACCTATGCCATTGAATTTAAGGACATGGAGAAACACTTCAAGGCAAACGCGTTCCAAAAGAGTCTTGACGGCCCATGGGCGCAGCGCATCTCAGCATTTATCGGCAGCGTGCATCACCGCGTCATCTTTGACACACCCGACCTAGGCGAGCATCTTCTCCATCCGCTCGGCACACGCGACTTGCCAGGCATGGCGGATATCGACACATCGTTGTATCTGTTCTGCCAGCGCGTCAAACAGGACGTTACCGTAGCGCTCTCTGGTGAATCAGCCGATGAAGTGTTTGGCGGTTACCCCTGGTTCCATCGGGAAGAATCGCTCCAGGCAGACACATTCCCATGGTCGTTGCGCCTGCACGAGCGCGTCAACATCATGTCCGATGAACTGTGCCAGCTCATCAAACCGCGCGAATATGTGCAAACGCGCTACCAGGAAGCCCTGGGCGAAGTGCCCAGACTCCGCGGCGAAGACTCCCGCGATGCGCGCATTCGCGAAATTGGCTATCTGAGCATCACTCGCTTTTTGCCGACACTGTTGGATAGAAAAGATCGGATGAGCATGGGCTCCGGGTTGGAAGTCCGCGTGCCGTTTTGCGATCACCGCCTAGTGGAATACGTGTTTAACATTCCTTGGGCGATGAAGACGACCGGCAATCAAACGAAGGGGATTCTGCGTGAAGCCATGCGCGGATACTTGCCGGATGACGCCATAGAACGCAAAAAAAGCCCATATCCCTCGACGCCGAATCCAGATTATCTGGCCTTGGTGCGGACGAAGGCACTTGAACTATTGGATGATGCAAACGCGCCGATTTTGCCGTTTGTCGATGCCAACGCCATCCGCTCACTTGCCAAAATGAGCGAGCAGCCAATGGAACATCGGCCGTGGTTCGGACAAATCATGGGCACTGCGCAATTGTTCCACTATCTCTACGAGACAAACGCTTGGATGCAACAATACCAAATTCGCGTGCGTTAACCGTACGCGTTGATATATAGATCGCCATGCGCGATATATCCACACCAGCAGAAGCATGAAAATACCAATCAATCGAAGCATCGCGTGTGGCGCGCACCAAGGAGCTGCATGATTTTCATGGGTGAAGGAGTGCCCAGTGAAACACAAAGACCAGTTGGCAAGTCCAACTGGTCTCTAAGCGGATATGAAGCGTATGTGACAGAGCGGATAAGTTCAAAGCGAATATGTTACTAAGTTGTAATACTATATGTGCAATTTAATCCCTTATACGTGACAAGTCAAGCTTATTTTTCCGAAGAAGCGGCTTCTTTTTTCCCAGTGTCCACCAAACCGGTCCCTTTCATCGTCAACTTGTAACTTCGCTTGATGCCAGAATCGGTTTCCCGGCTTTCCTGCTCCACATATTTGTTGACTTCCAGCAATTCGATCAACTGGCTCGCCTGATCTCCCGGCAAGGCCAAATTGGTTTGGATCTGCTCTTTGAGCCAACCGCCACCCAGCCATTTGGAACGATTGCTCGCAAAATTCGCATGCCAATCCGAAATCATCTTCAATGCTTTGGGCGCATAGTGCGTCAAGTCGTACGACTTCTCCTCGATACCCAGCAAATCGAGCAAATCTGCCGAATCATGCGCATAGCTGGTGATATCAATCGCTTTTGGCGCAGCGGCGGAGAGATACAACAGTTCCACGCGCTTGTTTTTGTACATCATCCGCGACAAAATCGGAACGATGTCACCGTCCGCGGTCACAAACACATAACATCCGATATTCGGGTCGTTGTGCGTGGATTCAATCGCATCGATGCACATTTCGATATCAGAAGCGTTTTTCCGATCATCCCCACCGCGATCATTGGAGTAGACATGGCGGATCTGGACGCGCTTGCGCTGCAGGCTGGTTAGGTTGGTGGGAACCTTCTCAAAATCGGCGTACACGCGGAATGCGCGCACCTTGTCGCGCGGATATCGCTTCCACAATTGCTCAAATAGGTTCTTGTTTGGGTCCACGTGGTCGGGATCGTGATTATACCGGTTCATCAATGTCCAATAGACATTGTCGTAGTCCACATAGATGGCGACGTTCTCCACTCGGCTCTCGTCGGTCAGATCTTTCACACTGCGCTTCATAGCGTTGGCAAGCATATTGGAGACCGTCTCCTCCATAAACTCGCCCATGACTTCTTGCATGACCTCTGGCGCCAACACTTCTTTGTCTTCCTGGTCAGACACTGTTCCAACTCCTTTCTACATAAGTAATTCTCCATCGACGCTCTCCACCCTCTTGTCAATTCGCCCCTCGGGGGCAATTCGGAGGATTCTCTTGAGTGGAAAGCCTAGTAAAGGAGTTCCTATGAAAAGGTCACTTGGTTCCTATGTTTTGTGTGAATGTACCTTTGCTTTAACGTATGTATTTCTTGATTTCGCTCCAAACATTCTCGCGTGTTCCGGCCATATAAAAAACAATTGATTGAGGTGCACCTTTTTTGGATGTATCCTTCGAATGGAGGAAGATTACTAAACGGTAACAAAGAAATCAATCCCCCGATTCATCGCGGTCATCTCGAAACAGCTCATTCAGAATGTCTTCTGGTGAGCGATTGTGATTCAAGTATTTTGCAGCTTGATGCGCCTCATTCAGCATTTGTTTTACGGCTGGGTGAATCCCAGTGCGCAAGCGTTGAAATTTCGCTAATAGTTCATTCGTCCTCGCGTGTTCAACATGGTTTGTGGATTAACTCACGTCAAGGAATCGCTTGTTGCATTCTTCTGGCATTTAGTGATATTGGACAGAGGTAATTTTGGAATTTGAGAAGCTGAGATCTCCGTGCGTAAATCCAATATCCTGTTTCTCTATCCAACTGTAGATCGTGAGGCTGAATTGGTTCGAGCCTTTGAGCACAACGGAATGCGGTGTATCAGCCGCCGCTCCACTCGTCGCATCCCCACCGGCACTTGGTGAATGTGAGTCGTAAGCCGAACCGATCAGATTCGAGGTTTGGTGCCACGGTCCACCATTTATGCTGTACTCAGTTTTTCCATCAAATCCTGCGGCGATTTCCTGTTTACTATGATTCGAAAGTCCATCCACATGAACAGTTGCAGTATTTCCTCGAATGGTGAGTGTTGTATCGTCTGCAAGTTGAATATCGTTTGCCAACTCGCTTGCTATAGTTGTTTGTGGAAGCAGTGGCTTTCCGTTTGGTACGAATAAGCTATATTCATCGGAAGGCTGGTACACGACATGATATACACCGTTCTTATCGTTGTAGTAACCTTGGTACAAATGCGAAAGGTTTGTGGATAATGCACTTATGTTGTTCTGAGATATGACGGTTGGAAGACCAGTATTCAGTCCTACCGCGTTTGCAAAGCCAACTGTGCTGCCTCCTGCGTTCCACGCGATATGACTGTCTGGAATCCCTACATAAAGCTGATAGGCATAGTCTACATCTTTCAAATGCATGCCATCCCCTGAGCCAAAATGGGTTGACGTATCGGCAGTAAAATACCCCTTTTCTACAGCCGCATGAACATAACCCCAATCTGCGTTTGGCACGTCATTATATGGATTGGCTCCAGAGTTATCGGGGGATATATGTAACGCCTTGTCAAACACTTTCACAACGTCTAACTTGGTGTCAGTAACTGTATTGTTGCTTGCATTGTTAGCACCATTTCCACGTGGGGTCGTGGCGCAGCCAGCCACAGTTAACAGCACCAGTCCTGTAATAGGTATTAAAGCAAGATCCTTGTTCATGATAAACCTCATGATAAACCTCCTTGTGTTGCTTGCATTTGTATAGACGAAGCAACACGATTTGGCGTTACAATTTTAATTTTGGATGATCCAATGGTCACCATACTTTGTAAGAGGGGAACGCCGTCACTTTGTTGGTGGAGCCTGCGTCAAAGTTCTACATGTGGCGTTTTTGATGATAACTGCCCGTTCCATAACACGTTCCGATGATGGAGTTCTTCGTTAACAGTATAACTTTGTGGAAAGATGCGAAAGATATTCGGCAATTGTCTAAAATATCTTGATTAACCCTTGACAATCATTTTAGGCAGGCGTCTAATGTTTTTATAGGCAATTGTCTAAGGATAAAAGAAAGAGGTGTTTGCATGAGCGTGATGAAAAAACTGCCGGACGCGGAGTTTGACATCATGAAAGTCGTTTGGGCGAGTGAACCACCCGTATCTTCAAACACGGTTATGGAGCAGCTTGGGAATGAAAGAGGATGGAAAGCCCCTACCGCGATTTCTCTCTTGCTCCGACTTGTTGAACGCGGGTTTTTGCGCACCCAAAAAAACGGAAAGGAGCGTGTATATTATCCGCTTGTCACAAAAGAGGAATATCTGAAGTTTGAAACTGGAAACTTTATGAGGCAATTCCACGGCAATTCATTCCTTAACCTTGTCAATACTTTATATTCCGACAACGCGTTAACTGAGAAGGATATTGATGAATTGCGCGAGGTAATACAGCGGGCGAAAGAACAGAGGGATTAGTATGCAAAGTTTTATGATTACATTGCTGACTTGCTCTGTTTCCATGTCCATGCTTGCGCTCATATACATGGCCGTCACGCCGCTATTGGTCCAACGTTATTCGGTGAAATGGCTCTATTACGCATGGCTGATCGTTGTCATTGGGTTGGTCATCCCGTTCCGGCCGCAATTCAATAATGCCATTGTCAAGATAGATATGATGGGTGGGGCTGCGGGGGCTCCGTATGTCCAGATAGGTAATGGATTGCCTGTGGCGATACATGCGCCTGTTAAAAATGCCACACTTCCACCGCTCTTCTCTTGGTGGCAAATCGCAGTGGCGGTTTGGTTGGTTGGGGTAATTGCTTTCCTTGCCTATCAAGTCATAAAACATTATCGCTTTATGAAGATGGTAAAGCGATGGAGCGAGGATATCACCGACAAACAGGCATTAACCGTGTTCGACGACTTGAAAACAGAAATGGGAATATCCAAGCGGATTCGTCTTTATCTGTGCGCAAGTGTCGGAAGCCCGATGATGATTGGCTTCGTAACTCCTCGGATCGTGCTGCCCAAGGTGAACTTAGAGAATGGCGAGCTTCGCCTTATTCTCAAGCACGAGCTTGTTCACTATAGGCGGAAAGACTTGTGGTACAAGTGCATCTTGCTGATTGCGACCGCTATACATTGGTTCAATCCGATTGCTTATCTGATGGCGAGGGCGATTGATGCGCTATGCGAAACATCCTGTGATGCTGAGGTTGTGCGGGACAAGGACGTGGACACGCGCCAGCGCTATAGCGAAACGATTATCAGAGTTGCGAAATCTCACTCACAGCTGGTAACAGCACTATCAACGAACTTATACGGAGGTAAAGAAAACATGAAGAACCGGATTTTGTCCATTATGGACACAGGTAAGAAAGCAGCTGGCGGTCTCGTCATTGGTGGTGTTCTGCTCTCCACGTTGGGAACGGGCATCGCGTTTGCGGCAACAGCACACGGTGGAAATTCGGTTCAAGCTTCTCAAGCCATTCACCACAGTACCGCCAATGGTGCCAGTGCGGCCTCATCACAGGCGCAGTCGTCCGCTCCCGCGTCGACCGACAGGGGTTACACGCTGATGAACCTGATGAACGATTCTCAGACACCCGGATCACAAGACCTGTCCGTCCAAAAAGCGGCGGAGGACGCGGCTAGCGCGCTCAACCGGAAGTATGGTCTCGATCTCACCGGCTACAAGTTCTATCCGGGGTTTTACAAGGGTGCGGCCCCGAATACCGACATATGGGCTTTCAAGATCAACACGCCCCCGAACACGGTTCCCTGGACCTACGTGGTGACCATGAACGCGGTGACTGGCCAAATACTCGTGGTTGGCAAGTGAACGTGCCTTGGAGATCACCCCAGATGTTTTATGGGCCAAGTTTGCACACCTGTAACTTGCCGGTTCCTATCGGAACCTCGGTCAGCCTGATGACGCGAAGCGTCTCCTAGAGCAGGCGGTAAGCTAGTTGCAGGATGTTCTCCCTACCCTCGGGGGATGTGCATCGAGGATCGTAAATGCAGGCTAATTCGCGAATGACAATTCAATGAACCACGACCCTCTAGGTAGACAAGAGAAGGGAATTGCGTTCCTTTGAGCAGTTCTACCTAGAGGGTATTTTACACAACAGGCTCATTCTAGGAATCCAGTGCAGGCGCAGTCCGCAGGTAGGGGAGGTTGATGATGACATGACACCAATAGCCAATCATGTGACGAGTGCCGAGGACCTATATATTCAGTACTCTTCTTACGTATATCGCCTGGCCTTCATGTCCACACGTAACCACACAGAATCAGAAGACATTGTGCAAGAAGTGTTTTTACGTATACTCCAAAAGTCGGGCAATTTTAGAGGGGATTCCCACGTAAAAACTTGGATTTCGCACATTGCACGAAATTACATCATTGATACAGGACGAAAAAGAAGGAAAGAGCAAAGGCTGTTAGAGCATGTTTCGCACAGTTACTCCCACTCTTCAATTCATTCCTTAATCGAAATTGAGGATCTCCTGAGTGTTTTACCAGAATCACAAAGACGAGTCATTGAATTGCGAATGATACAAGATTTATCTGTAGCGAAAGCTGCAGAACTTCTGGATTGCTCACAAGCAAAGGTCCGAACAAATACTCATCGTGCCCTTCAGCACATTAAGCAGTCCGTAAAGGAGGACCCGGTGGTTTGAGACCAACAATTCTAGGACAGCTTTCTATTCTTCCCTAACTCTATGGCTATGTTAAATCATAATGTGGATATTTGACCAAAAGATACCCGTGTTGATGAAAAGACGGTAAATCGAACAAATTTCCCGTTTAGCCCGATATGTGCATGGTATTACGATTTTAACAAAAAATTTGTTATGGCATTGAAGAGTTGCTCCGGTCTGAAAAAAAAGAACATGTGTCCGCTATTGAATGTTATCAACCTTGAGTTCCGAATTTTAGCGTGCATGTCTTCAGCAAATTTATAAGGAGTAAATGTATCTTTCTTCCCATGTATAATAAGGGTAGAGACTTTAATTTCGTGCAGTCTGTGGGTTGCATCGTAGCCTCTTGCTGCTTCACGTTGTCGAAGAACACCGTCATTTTGTTTCCAAATTGATAATAGTTTTATGATAATATCCAATCGACGACTTTGTAAGTTTCGCTCGATTCTAGAAACGTAGGTTGAAACCAAAATTAATGTATTTACCATGTCTTGGTGTTCGAGCACCAACTCTGTCGCAATACGTCCTCCTAAGGAAATGCCCACAATATGAGCTTTGTCGATACCAAGATAACGTAAGAGTTCTACGACATCTTGTGACATAATCGAAATCGAATATGGATCATCGGGTTTTTCAGTTCTCCCAGAACCACGATTATCAAGGACAATAACCTTGAAGCTTTTCGAAAGTAAAGTAACTATTTTTTTATAGTCCCTTACATCATTATTAAGTCCAGGTATTAGACATAAGGGATCACCGTCGCCATGTATTTCATAATAAACATTAATATTGTTCACATTAGCTATCGGCACCAACTCACTCCCTTTGCTTTTATTCGAATGTGATAACGCCCCAGTTCAGAAGGAAAAAGCCGTTCTTCGAAGTTTGATGTTCATATTCGTTACTGAAAACAGATTACTTGACCCACCCCTCTCCTTTCGTTTCCCATTTCGGTAACAACAAACAGTCACACAGATATACCTGTTCTGTGTTTGATTGCAAACTCTGGCTTTCGAGATTAGTCCCCAAATGTGGAACAGCCAACCCTAACGTCGACGCCGACGTGATCGTGAAGTCTCGGTTGGGTGCTGCCTCGCTTTACTTACGATTTCTTAAAAGAAATGAAATAGATGATGACAAACACCACGACTATACCGATGTTTACAATGAGCCGCGCTGTGAAGTGATGTCTTAAGAACAGTAAATCTACACTCACGATAACGGCAATCATCACCACGATGAACAGCACACGAAACAGATTCCCTGTCATTTTACTCCTCCTCAATGTATACCGTCGCTTGCTACCTATCCTGAAAACGCACTCCGGCCAGTGCAGATCCGTCTAGATCCACGCTGGCCGATGATATGCCACTGTGCTCTTACGAGTTTACTTTCCTGACTTGCTGGTATTGCCCTTGGCCTGGGTTGCCGCCAATTTGTTCAAAACGTCCCCAAGTTGAGCGAGATCTTGCCCTGCTTGTGAAAAATTCCCCTTGGCCGTATCTTCCTTGTACTTTTGCAACCACTGCTGGGCGGATTGAGCGAGCGATCCGCTCGTCGCCGCGCCGCCTGCAGGCGTTTGATTGCCACCGCCTGTCGAAGACGGGGTCGTGCTTGGTGTTGTCCCGTTGCCATTGGTGGTGCCCGCATTGCCTGTGTCACTGGTCACACTGTTGTTCCCCAGACCCACGCCGGTGTCCACCGACAACCCCTTAACCACATTTTGCAAGGCATCTGCCAATGAATCGCCACTGTACACCTTCTGTTGAAAGTCCACAATGACCATTTGCAGTTGCGGCAGCGAGTTCTCGCGATTGGCAACCAGATAAATCGGCTCGACGTAAACCAGCGCGTCGCCAATCGGCACCAACAGCAAATCGCCGCGGACAACATGGCTGCCCTGTTGATTCCACAGAGACAACTGCTGGGAAATGTTCGGATTCGCGTCTATCTGATTCTCCACCTGCATCGGCCCGAACACCAATGACGATTGCGGGAATTGGTACAAGCGCAACTCCCCGTAATGCGCCGGCCCATTGTCTGCGACCAGCCAGCCGTTCAGATTGTCCTTGTTGACTGGCGTATACAACTCGCTTAAGACGAACGCAGGTTTCTGCTCCCCTGGCATGCGGATCATCTGGTAGACCGGCGCGCGCGTCTGTGTCTGGTTTTGCTGATAGATCTGATGCGCAAGCGACCAGAGATCCTCCTGGTTGTAAAACGCGCTCGGATCTGTCATATGGTAGCGTGTCAGCGCCTGTGATTGCGCCTTGAACAAATCGTTCGGATAACGGAAGTGCGCGCGTACATCCTGCGGAATTTGACTGGTAAACAGCGACGGATAGATGGACATGTACGTCTTCAACAGTGGATCCGTCTTGTCCACAACGTAAAATTTCGTAGCCCCTGTGTATGCATCCATCACCACTTTGACGCTGTTGCGAATGTAGCGCGTCCCCATGTATGTGTCCGCATAAGGGATATTGGCCGTTTCTGTGTACGCGTCCACCATCCACATCACGTGCCCCGTACCGGGATCGACAAATGGAAACGCGTCCTGGTCTACCCGCAAAAACGGGGCAATATCGTGAATGCGCTGATAGACGTCCCTATCAAACAGGTACTCTGACTTGTCTGTGAGTTGATCACTTGTAAAGTATTTGAGCGATCCCGTCTCCAGGGCCAACAGCAGGCGATTGCCCTTGACGGGCAAACCATCGCCGCCTTGGTAGTGAGATGTCGCGTCGCTTGAACCAGAAGGGTAGTCGAACTCCGCCTCCTTGGACGGGGCAATGACTGTTCCTTGCATCGTGCCGAAGTAGATCTGCGGCTGTTTCAACGCAGGCACCGGTGGTTGTGTCACTTGCGGCGTGTCGCTGGCAATCAAATTGGGCAGACCGTTTTGGGTCACATCGTTGACCGGGCTGATGGCCACGCCATAGCCATGCGTATAGACGAGCGTCTTGTTGATCCAGGTTGGCACCGGCAATTGCGACTGGTTCATTTGCCGCGCGGAAACATAGACTTCCTGCTGTTGATACCGGTCGACACTGACGTCCTGGAAATCAAAATAGCTCTTGAAACTCTGCAGTTGATTATAGACCGCTTTCGTTTGATCTTGGTCATTGACCCGCACATTCGCCACGGCATTCGCATCTTTGTTCAATTCGCTGGTCGTCAGCGTGTCGGCCCCTTGGAACGGCTTTGTTTTGACGTGCTCAATATTGATGGCCCAACGTGTACTGTCAATGCTGTCTTTGATATACGGCAACTCCACGCGATTCTGATTGGGATGCACATAGAGGCTGTTGGTCAGCGCGCCGATGATGGCGGTGAGAATCCAGGCCCCGACGAACGTGCCAAAGGCTTGGATTGGCCTGATGAACCAGCGACTCTGGAAACGCACGAAGCCATCGACCACCTCGTACATCCGGTTTGGCCGCACGGCCAGCCAAAAGAACGCAAATGCCACCAATAACAATAAGACGACATGCACCCACGTGAAGACGCCAATGTCCAATTTGGCCATGACGAAATCAGGTCCGGACACAAAAGAACTGTTCCCTGTGGATAGCATCGCGTTGTATCTGCCGATGAAAGCAATGGCGGCAAAGGCGACAAAGACAAGCCCCATCATCCACATCAGCCGCTTGGCGACGCGGCCAATCCGTTTGGGCAGGTCGGTGTCTTTGGTGATCCGCCCTTGGAAAGCCCACAACACAACCAGATAGAGCGCGTGCAGGAGGATGGAGACGATATAAAGAAACAAAATGCGCCCGACCATCTCGTTGATGACTGGCAGGACATATACGTAAAACGACAAATCTACGTGCAAAAGCGGATCCGTCCGGTGAAAAACTTGGTGGTGAAACGCGGCAAGCCACGGCGTCGGATCCAGTGAAAACAGGCCGTAGCCCACAATATAACCGAGGAAACTTGCGGCAAACGCCGCCACTTTCGCCACTGATTTTGGCATGAGTGAGCGAAACAAACGAAATTGAGCATAGGCCAACAGCGCTATCACCACTGCGCCGATGTAGCGCGTCAACAGCTCAAAGACCATCATTTTGCCATACACTGCGCCATAGCCTAAAGCTTGATGCAGGCGGTAGGCAAATAGACGATCCAACACAATGTGTAAAATCACGATTGCAATGACGAGTGCGGCAAGGATCCGCAAGACCGTTGCGCCACGCCGAGCATTGCCTGTCATATACACCCTCCTCTTCCTACAACCTCTGTTGTTTCATTTATTTGCGCACGTCAGACATGCCGCCTATCAGGCGCAGACGATAGAGATATTCGCACAGAAACTCGACGGCTTCCAGGTGGCGCCGAGCCGCATCTGGCGTGTCCCCCCAGGCATAGATGCCGTGCGCCCGCACGAGCACCGCTGGCACTTCCGCCTGCGCGGCATCGGCGACAGCGCGACCCAGTTCATCCAAATCCGCATGATTGGGCACAATCGGTATTGCAATGCGCGCATGTTCATCCCAATGGCCCAACGCTTTGAGCAACTCGTGACCGCTGATTTCGATTTGACCCTCGGATGCGTACAATTCGCTCATCAGATTGTTGAACACCGTGTGGACATGGACAATGCTGCCACAGTTAAATTTGCGATACAGCTCGATATGTACACTTGTCTCTGCGGATGGTTTGTAAGCTGTATCCCCCATCACTTGCATGTCTTCGTCAATCAACAAAATGTCCGCAGGCACAAGTCGCTGTTTGTCAGCGCCACTGCGGGTGATGGCCACCCGCAGCGGTTCCGCTTGCGCCTTCACAGATAAATTACCGCTCGTCGCAGGCAGCCAACCCTTGTCACTGCAAAATTTCGCCAAGGCGATGACTGCTTCCGCCTGTTCAGGAAATGTGTGCATACAGTTCTGATCCCCCATCATCAATCACCTGAATGACATCGTAAAATGTCTCAAATGAACTAGCCGGCATTTGTCGTCTGCGCACCAAATCCAGAAGACTGGCGCGCGCAAACACGTAATCTGCCGCCTGCGCCGCTTTAAAATCGGTCACGCCATCGCCAATCACCACAAACTTCGTTCCCCCGGCTTGCAACTGACGCATGACAGACGGCTTGCACAGCCCACATCCACCTTCACACGCCGCATCACAATCCACAGCCCAGCGAACGGCGAGATGCGAACCATTGTGTTCAATTTGATTGCAATACACATCCACAGGTGTGGATAACTGTTGGATAACTGGCTCGACAAAAAAGTCAAAACCACCGCTGACCACAGTCACCGGCCACCCCAATTCACTGCACCTGTGGATAAACGCCTCAAATCCTGCGCGAACCACCGTATGCGCTTGGGCAAAAGCGACAACCTGTGGATATTTTTCTGCGGGAATCAAGGCAAACATCTGCTCAACGCCCTTGCGGACGGAGAGCTCCCCTGCCTGGACAGCGGCGATCAACGGCGCGCTCTCCGTTGGCACAAAGGCGCGCATGATGGACGTGATCATATCCTGTTCGGCAATCGTTCCGTCAAAATCACAGATGATGCGCACTGTCATACCGCTGGCCCCCACTTCGCGAGCGCAGCGGCCAAAACAGGCGACGCACTGGTCGCTTCCGCCAAGGATACGCCGTCCATCACAGCCTGAACGGCGGCGCAGAACGCTTCTCCCCCCGCCTTGGCGCCCTGTGGATGACCGTGAATCCCACCGCCTGCATTGATGATGAGATCGTTGCCGAAATCGCGGTACAACTGCGGCACGAGTCCTGGGTAAATGCCCGCCGAGGGCGCTGGCAGCGACGGTTTGTGCACGCGGGCGTCACGCAGGTGCAAAAGCAATTGCTCGGTCGCCTCCTTGCCCAATGTCACAGAGCCGTACATCGATGGGAAAATGACCATATCCGCCCCCGCGTGATGCGCCAATTGCCCCAAGACGATGTCTGCGGCCATACCGTATCTTTCACCGCCGTACAGTGCCCCTGACACCGCTGGATGCGCCAAAATGGGCACTTGAATTTCAGGATCCGCGGCGAGATCGGCCAGTACGTCAAAGCCGTAGGCGACCACATTGAAGAGCAATGCGCCAGCGCCGAGTTCAGACAAGCGGCGCGCTCGCTCGCTCAAACGATGGACAGGTCCGGTCAAGTTGACGGCGTAAGCTGTTTCCCGGCCAGTGCTCGCAGCAACCTGTTTGGCCACTTCCCGGTACTTATCCACACGTTCTTCTGGCGTCGCATACTGTTCGGTGAAAAAGATCTCGTCGTCCTTGATCAAATCCACGCCACCGGCGGCCTGCTGCGCAAATTGCTCCTGCAACTCGGGCAACGTCAAGCCGATGCAAGCTTTGAAAATGCTCATGACCAGCGGCCGCGCCTGTACTTGATAGCGCTCGCGGCACCCTGCGACGCCAAATTTCGGCCCAGGGAAACGCGCGAGCAGATCAGGGGGCAGTTCCAGTCCGACCAGGCGAATTTCGCCGTCCATCGACAACTTCCCGAACACCGTCGTCAAAAGCGATGCAAACGTATCGTCAAAATTGGCAACCGGATAGCCGATGGTCAGTTCGGCAATGACTTCGTCCTGTCCCAATTCCGTTTTGATCTCAATGCCTTCCACTTGTCCACAATGTGCAGAAACCTGTTGATGACGTGTCTGCGGTAAATCCGTCCACGTGCCGATGGTCAGTCCGACCGCGATGCCCTCAGCTCTTTTTTCCAGCTTTGCTTTTTGATCTCTCACTCGATAAATCGCCTTCACCACGCCATTTTTCAGCTGTGTCATGCGATGAATTTCCCCCTTAAACAGGTTACATATTCCGGATATCACCAAATCTGCTGACTGCAACGTCTTTCACACCACTGCAAAACACAGCGTATACACATCGCAGTTTGTCCACATGCTGTCAATGATGCCATAACTCAGCTTCGTGCGCATTATTTTATACACAGGTTATACACACGTCACACACACCTTTATCCACAGCCTACTGTGGATAAGTTGACAAAATAGTGGATAACTTTGATTTTTTCGATGGGCTGCGCAATTGGCTTATTGTGGACAAAGAAACTGACGTATTTTAAGATAAAGCAAAGTTACACTGCCACAAGATAATTACCTATATTTAAGTAGGATTCTGCGAGGGAGGTTTACCGCATGGCAACCATTCGTATTCGCAATACCGGGGCGCTTGTTGAAGGCGATGCGCAGGTTCGCGCTTATCTGACCCAAAACGATGTTTACTATGACCATTGGGATGTACAACAGATACCTTCCCATCTGCAAAATCGATTTGATCTATCCGACGCGGATAAGAATGAACTTTTGGCTGCACTCAAGGGAGACATTGAAAGCTTGAGCGCAGCGCGCGGTTACGTCAAATGGGACGTCATCGCCCTCTCTGACGCAACGCCGAATATCGAGGAACTGCTGAAAAAGTTTGAACAGGTACACACGCACACAGAAGATGAGGTGCGCGCCATTACAGCCGGCAGCGGTATTTTTGTCATCAAGGGTAAAGACGGCTACTTTGATGTCATTCTGCAGCCAGGCGACGTCATCTCCGTGCCAGAAGGAAATCCGCACTTCTTTACACTGACGGAGGAACGCCAGGTCGTGGCAGTCCGCCTCTTCATTGATCCATCCGGTTGGGTTGCACAACCATTTGCAGATCCGGAATTCCAACAAGCGTAAAGCCAATTTGCCAAACCGCTCAACTCGTGTTGTCGCCTCTGTAGCCACCATGAGTTGAGCGTCTCTGTCTTGCAGGAAAACCACCCACCCTGTAAATTCAATCGATACCATGGTACCGTGCCATCCGCGATGCTTCGATTGACTGGCATTTTCATGATTCTGCTGGTGCGAGATGCATCACGCATGGCGGTCTAATCACTTGTGGAGGGCGGATATGACACAAACCTATGTACCTTTGCTGGTGGTCGCACTGATTGCGCTTCTGAGCCCCTGGATGTCCGTGCGGGTGTTTCGCGGGTTGCTGCCTGCCATCGTGATCGAAATCGTGCTTGGGTTCGCCATTGGACCACACGGCCTACACTTCGTCTCTTCAACGCCCAATGTAGCATTTCTCGCTGATTTCGCCTTTTCGTACTTGATGTTTCTCTCTGGACTGGAACTGGACTTCGATTTGCTGTTTGAGCGTTCGATGAAATCCGCCTGGCCAGGTTGGCTGCGTGGACTGACCTTCTTCCTCATCACCATCGCCATCTCACTGGGCGTCAGCCTCGTGATGCTCTATTTGCACCTGATTCAAAATGTGGTGGTCATGACACTGATGTTAAGCACCACATCTGTCGGCATCGTCACGCCCGCATTGAAAGAAAAAGGGTGGCTCAACGCAGATTTTGGCCAGGAGACGCTGGTCTACGCGCTGTTCGCCGACATGCTCACACTGCTGTTGTTCAGCACCTATATTGCTGTGCACGCATCCAACAACGCGTTTAGCTTTTTGCTGGTGATGGTGCTCGTCGCCTGCTTTGTCTTCTGCTATCGCGGACTCAAAGTGTTGCGACGTTATCGTTTTTTGCGCATCGTCGAAAACGCGACCAGCGAGTTGGGCATCCGAGCCACGTTTGCCTTGATTCTCGTGTTTTTGGTTTTGTCGTCTTCACTAGGCGTCGAAACGATTGTCGGCGCATTTTTGGCGGGCGCTATCATTTCCCTGCTGGACAATCGGCACTCTGTGTTAAGTCACAAACTCAATTCCATCGGCTATGGTTTCCTGCTGCCGATCTTCTTCGTCAATGTCGGCATGAAGTTTAACTTTGGCCGCCTGGGCACCGGTTGGGTATTCATCGTCAGCTTAGCGGTATTCCTGTTGACGATGTACGCGAATAAATTGGTTCCGTCCCTTCTTTTGTATCGCAAATTCCCGATGCGACAACGAGCTGCAGGCGGATTCTTGCTCAGTGCCCGGTTGAGCTTGGTCATTGCAGCCGCCCAAATCAGCATTCAGTCACATGCGCTGTCAGAAGGCATGGCGAACGGTCTGATCCTGTTGGCGGTCATCAGCAGCTTCATTTCGCCAAGCATTTTTTCACGGCTCATCAAAGGGTATACCGTTCCAGTTCAAGCGGACCAGAAGGCGCCGGCCATCGTGATTGATCGCAACACGCTGCCGCCAGGCTGGTCATTCGCGCAAATTGAAGTGACGAAACGAGAAGTGAGCGCGCGGCGGATGCGTAGTCTGGCCTTGCCAAATGACGTGCTGTTTATCTCCATCCTTCGCGGTGAAGAGCGCATCGCCCCGCGCGGGCATACGCGCCTTGAACAGTTTGACAAGATTCAAGTCATGGGCCATCCAACCGCTTTGGACGCCGTGCGCAAACTGGTGGGTCCAAATTGAACAGGGCAAAAACTGCAAAAAAGGCAAAGTGGGTTTCGCCTGATACGAAACCCACTTTGCCTTTTTATCTTTCAGTAGTGGTTAACAACCTGCGGCTGCAACTGGCGCTGCCGGTACGAACAGGAAGAACAACACGAAGATGATCAAGAAGACAACTGCCCAACGTGTGTAGCCACCAAAAACACCGTACATGAAGCACCCTCCTCTTTTTGTTTCTTCGCTATAGGATATGGAGGAGGGCGATCCGGCGTAATGGACATTCGCCCGGTCGGAAAACCGGTTGACGCTGTCCCATCGTCATTTTCGTGTTTTCAAGACCTGTTTAACCTTCTACTACACCAATCGCCGCATCTTCTTCATCATCAGTGTCAAACACAGGCTTCGCCATTGCGCTTGCCACGCCCCAGTAATACAAGATAATTGCGCCAACGGCGACAATCACCGTGTCCCAAGGAGAGGGAATCAGCGGCTTGGAATTCGCCGGTCCGAACGAACCAATGCGCGTCATCACCAGGATAAAGATGTAGTAGACAATCAGCCAGACGCCTGACTTCCACTCCTGCCGCAGTTTTGCATGCCATGTTGCATCGCGATCCATAAAAGCGAAATAGAGCACCAGCGACCCAAGTGTCAGACCAATCAACAACTCATCCGTGCTCCAACCGGACCAATAGATGATCCAAGTGGCCATGATGAAGGCAATTGGCGAGATGATCTGCCAACCACCGAGTTTGAACGGACGCGTCATGGCTGGATTTGACTTGCGCAACGACCCGAGGGAAACAGGGCCGACCATGTACGTCATGACGGTTGCTGACGTCACCGCATTGATGAGAATGCTCCACAATTGGAACTTCAGCGGCATAATCCACGCAATGGACAACAGAAGAGACAGCCAGAGCGCGCCGCGCGGAATACCAGTCCGAGCGTTGACTTTGCCGAACACCGAGTAGAAGATCCCTTTCTTCGCCCAAGCGAACAACACGCGCGAGGTCCCCGCCATGTAGACATTCCCCGTGCCGCTTGGCGAAATGACCGCATCCGCGTACACCAGATTGACCAGCCACAACATCCCGATTCCTTTGGCAATGTCGACATATGGTTGATCAAACGTCACATGCGACCACCCGTTCGCGAGATCCTGTACGGGAACAGCGCCGATGAAGGCGAACTGCAACAGCACATACAAGACGAATCCAATGATCACAGAAAAGATGATGGCCAGTGGAATATCCCGCTGCGGCCGTCTTGCTTCTGCGCCAAAGTCAACTGCTTGGCGGAACCCGAGGAAGGAGAAGACAATGCCCGCTCCCGTGACGGCCTCCATGATGCCTTGCGCGCCGCCGGGCGATGCGCCACCCTTCGAGAAGTTCGACACATGCATGTGTGTAAGCAGAAGAATGATGACCAGAATTGGGACGATAAACTTGAATAATGTGACAATTGTGTTTACCTTGCCAAAGAACTGAACACTCCAATAGTTAATCAGGAAAAAGATGACGAGTAGCGCAATCTGCAAGAGTACGCCGAGAAAAGACGGCGAATCGGCAGTGCCTAGCCCTGCCCACCAGCCAGATGCATACTGGCGAAACGCATCTGTCTCCACACCTGCTACACTGGAGTAGGCCATCATTGAGGCGAATCCAATGAGCCACCCGACCAAAGATCCATGCGTATACTGCGGATATCGCACGAATCCTCCAGCCCGAGGCATCGCCGCACCAAGTTCACCGTAGACAAGCCCGATGAGAATCACCGCAACGGCACCGAACAACCATGCAATCCATGCTAGATTGCCTGCCATGTTCGCGCCATGTAATGCGCCAAACAACCACCCAGACCCGATGATTGAACCTACACCTAAAAGCGTGAGGTCCAACAGCGACAGCTTCTGTTTAAAACGTCCTGACTTTGCCATGAGTTCTCCCCTTTCAGTGAAATCGTGTACATCCTCTTCTATATTATACTTATGTAGTCTAACATCCAAGACATGCGAAAATTCTCTATTTGTCAAGGATTTTGTCAAGGAATATCTCATCGATTTCCACTCAGTTCCTGATGACTTGCAACCGCCCGTTGCACAAGGGGCAATCTACAATACAAAACACATTGCAACGACTGGTTGATAGCCCAGTCCATTCCATGCGTGCTAGAGTCAAGGCGAGATGCACATGCCAAAAGGAGGAATTGAACATGTTGAACACCGCAAAAATTGGCGGTCTCATTGCCCATTTGCGCAAGGAAAAGGATCTGACGCAAGTTGAACTCGCTGATGCGCTGAATGTCAGCCATCAGGCTGTCTCCAAGTGGGAACGCGGCGAGTCGATGCCTGACATTGGAACACTGCCGCTATTGGCGCATAAACTCGACGTGACCGTGGATGATTTATTGCATGGAGATGTAGAGAAGCACCGTGAATCCGCGCAAATGCATGCTTTCGTGGAAGCGCTCGCAGAGGCGAATCCACAAAAGGCCGGGGAGATGCTCGCGTCGGAACGAGTGACCATTGAAGAATTATCCGATGTCGCACCCATCTTAAAAGCCAGCACGATGAGAGAAATGGCCCCTCACTTGCTGGAAACCCGCCTCACGATTCAGGATGCCATCGCGCTGGCGCCTTTTCTGGACAGCGACATCCTCGACCGCATCCTGCAGCAAACGGAGCACTCGGATTGGTCTTGGGACAACGTGTGCCAAATCTCACCCTTCGCGCCTGCTTCTAGCTTGGCAGATTGGATTGGCGATCTCGCCGAACAAACACTGCCATCCCAGCGACATGTGATCTCGCTGGCGCCTTTTCTTGAACGCTCAACGCTTGATGACCTCGTTCAACAGGTGGAGGAGGCCAATTGGAATTGGCACACGCTCGCAGGGATTGCGCCGTTTATCAGCCGAGATATACTCAATAAACTGGTGCAAAATGCCCGCAAAGCAGAAGCGCCGGAACGGCATATCTCCATCACATTAGCTCCGTTTCTCGACCGCGAAACGATGGATGATCTTGTGACAGACATCGAGATCGAAACATGGAGTTGGCGGGATGCGTGCGCCATTGCGCCCTTCGTAAGCCAGCGAGCGCTGTCCCCTATCATATCGCAGTTGATGGTGAAAGAACCTGACGCGCATCAATTAATCGGAATTGCACCATTTCTCGACAAAGCAGAACTTGGCCGACTGATTGAACGCGCCATTGCCCGGACAAGCAAAGCGGATACAAGTCCGACTGCTCAGTGACAGGAGCGCCACTCACTAAGTCGTCAGCCCGAGGACAAGCACAGGTCCACTAAAAGCAGAAAAGCCACCCCACAAGGGGGCGGCTTTTCTTTTTTGGCGGAGCTGACGGGATTCGAACCCGCGGTCTCCTGCGTGACAGGCAGGCATGTTAGGCCTCTACACCACAGCTCCATTTGGTTGCGGGGGCAGGACTTGAACCTGCGACCTTCGGGTTATGAGCCCGACGAGCTGCCAACTGCTCCACCCCGCGCTATTTGGTGGGTCATGAAGGAATCGAACCTTCAACCTGCCGATTAAGAGTCGGATGCTCTGCCAATTGAGCTAATGACCCTGGCCATCTCAAGCGAACGAGAATCAATATACCATGAATTTTTATCCACGTCAAGTGACGTTAAACAACAACTTTATCGTACCCATGATATATGATGGTTTATTGCTTTCTGACTTTGACAGAATACGAGCACATCAGGCATCGCCCACCGTTGGGTTGTCAATTTCAAATGCGCCGATTTCAGGTACAAAAGGTTTTCCCTGTGCTGCCCGTTCCTCCAAGAATTGGCGTACCATTTTCTTCACGTCTTGAATGGCATGTCCTTTGTTTTGACGCAACACCTGACACATCGGAATTTCGGCACAAGTTGCCACATGCATACCATCTGGCAGTTGGAAAATAGAAATATGTAATTTCATCTACCCGCGCTCCTCATGAAATACTATCCACGTCCATTTTAACACGTCCATGAAGAAGCCGGTACACCATAGAGGATTACGCTTTTGCAGTCAATAAAACCTCTTCCGCCGAAACCTCGCACATTTGCAAGGTCTCGCGAATGTCTTGCTCCAAATCCCCCATCACGCTCATCGCCTCATCATGTGTAATGCCACCCTCAACGTAAACATGATGATTGACCAATAAATGAATGGAATCCACTCGCGCAGTGCGAATGCGAAATGCTTTTGCAAAACGGCGATATAAATGATGCACACATACCCGCATCACCAAACACTGAATCAATTTTCTCTCCCTATCCGTGCAGGCAATGCCGGGATCCTTCACTTGTACTTGCAACAACTCTACCATGTAAAAAGCTCCTTAATGGCTCGCGACATCTGCACAAGCTTCTAAGGTTCCATTTTACAAGGTGAGAACCAGTTTGTCCTTGGAGAGTGTTGCTAGTAGCACTACCTCGTTTCCAATTCTAATGCACATCTCGTTGATGCTTGCGGTCATGCCTTCCCCGGGCAATCCAATCATGCAGTTCAACCGCATCGAGTTCCCCTTCCACATATCGCCCATACGGCGCCACATAGGCCGGTATCCAACCTTGATTTTCAGCCCAGTCGAGCATCTCTTGCGGTGACAGATGGCCTTTCACCGGATGCCCTTTACCATCAGTGGTCACGACCCAATAATTTTCCGGCTGGTGCTCTGTCTCCGTGACTTGCCAGTGCCCTACATAGGCATTGATGATCGGCAAATCGTCCGGGTTGAAGTAAAACCCCAGCGATGACAGTGTTTCATGATGTTCTCGACTGCTCTTGCTCACGTGAAAAACCTCCTTCGTGAACAATATCATGCCCACCCAAAGCGCTGTTATGTGCGCTGCAAACAGACAGGCAACCTCTAACAATACAAAAGGGATAAGGCGCTTCGGGAAACCCTGTGCGCCTTATCCCTGTGTGGCCTTTTTGGCAAACCAATCAGACATCAATTGGTATCCTCATCTTCCACTTCTACGTGCTCACGCACCACATGGGTATAGTCGTAACCATGTGCACAGTGTGTGCAATGAACCCGTACCACGTGTTCACCAATCGGAGCTTTAACGTGGTTCGTATTCCCACATTTTGGGCAGACGGAGTCAAACTCCCAATGTTTGTGTTGCATGAGCAAATCCCTCCTAGTGATAGAACAGCACTGCGCCTAGAATCAATATCACATCCGCGATGATCCAACCAATCACACGCTGGCTCCGCGGTCGCCGCATGGTTGTCATGATATGTGCAATCAGCACTGCCACAATCATAAATATTGGATGCCAAACAAATGACCAGTGCGGTGTTCGCACAATCCATGTGACAATGCCAATCAGAATCTCTAAATCAAGCAGTCCGATGGTCGCCCCGCGAAGTGCGCGAGGTACCCCTTTTTTGCTGGAACTCTCCCATATTACCACAACAATTGCAAGCGCGATCAACAGAATGCCAAAAACCATATGAAAACTACGCAACCCACGTTCCTCCTTGAAAACAAATGACTGTAAGCGATGACGCGACCGATGAGAATTGCATATTCATCGCCATGAAACCAAACAATAATCGTCGGAAGACAAATCCGACGACGATGGAGGCGATGGTGATGAAGTCCGTTGCAGTAGAACAAGGGCTGACCCCAGTCAAACAATACCTCGAACAACAGGGTTGCCAAGTCATTGATATGGCGACAAATAACCAACCCCAAGAAGGGGTATGTGCCATTGTCATCACTGGCGCAGACAAGAATCTAATGGGTATCCAGACCGTACTCAACAATGTTCCCGTCATTTCGGCCGATGGATTGTCCGCAGAAGATGTGTACAACCGCGTGAGCCAGTTTATTCATTAAAGTCCCCGCTGGCGAGCTAGGGGACATGTGAAAATCCATCAGAATTGTATGACCGAAGACTTTTTCACAAGTCCCCTAGAGTAGCTCGCCAGTTTTCTTATCGGTGTTCAGCTTGCAACTGCCTGCAAAGCCAAGCGCGCCGCACCAAGCACCCCAGCCTCAGAGCCCAATTCCGCAGGCACGATCTCACACACGCGCGCCACCCGAATCAACGCTTCTTTTGCAAACGCCTCACGCAGTGGTTTGAGCAACGCTTCGCCAGCATTCACCACACCGCCAGTAATCACGATGACATTGGGATTGAGCAAATTTGCCGCGACGCCCAAGCCAACAGCCAGCCAGTAGATCATATCGTCAATGACACCCTGGGCCACATCGTTGCCCTGCCCTGCGAGCGCAAAGATGTCTTTTGCAGTCAAATCCCCATCCGCCCCGACAAGTCCAGCTTCTTTCCCTGCGCGAACAATCGCTGTAGCGGACGACAATGTCTCCAAGCAGCCATAATGTCCACAATTGCAAAGGGCGCCTTGGTTTTTCACATGAATGTGGCCAATCTCCCCTGCCATCGTCGAAGCGCCGCGATGAATGTGCCCATCGATGACGATCCCACCGCCAACGCCCGTGCCCAAGGTGATGCACAACGACGTTTTCGCCTTTCTGCCAGCACCAAGCCACGCTTCGCCCAACGCGGCGACATTGGCGTCATTGTCAATACGCACGGGCTTGTCTAGCGCTTTTTCCAGTAGTTCGACAATAGGCACATCACGCCAGTGCAAATTGACAGACTCTTCTACCCAACCACGCTCTACATCAAGAAAAGCAGCCATCCCGACGCCAGCGCCGACAATGGTCGCCCACTCAATCTCATTTTCACGCGTCAATTGTCGCGCATAATCCGCGACCGCTTTCACGAATATCTCTGGCCCACGTTCAGGCGCCGTCGGCACAGAACCTTGGGCGATGACATCGCCGTCTGCCTTGACCAAAGCCACTTTGACATTGGTTCCGCCGATATCAATGCCAAGCGCAATCACATCGCTCATTGTCCTACCTCTCCCAACCAAGTGATCTTCACAAAAGTTCGCAAAGGGGCACATCCCCTTTGCGAACATGCATTTGGTACCCTTTTACTTTTGCAGACGAACCTTCATTTCCGTCTTATATGCCTCTACACCAGGTTGATCAAACGGATTTGTGCCCAGCAAGTAACCGCCAAACGCACAGGCGATTTCAAAGAAATAGACCAATTCCCCATACAGGCTTGCCGCTTCCCCGCTGGCGTTGATGCGGATATTTGGCACACCTGCATCACTGTGCGCCTTGATGACAGACTCAATGGCGACCTCGCGCAATGAATCGTATGTCCGCCCTTCAAGATATGCGTTCTTCTCGTCGAGGCCTTGTGGAACAACCAACTCTGGCGCATCCGCAATCTCGACATCCAGCACGGTCTCCACCAGCATTTTACGCGCATCCTGGACGTACTGGCCCATGGAGTGCAGGTCTGTGCTGAACTGCAACATGGTCGGGAACAGACCAATGCCGTCTTTCCCCTGGCTCTCGCCGAACAACTGTTGCCACCAGCCCGCAAAATCTGCGACACGCGGCTCATATGTCACCAATGCTTCCGCCGCAAATCCCTGTTGATAAAGGACATGGCGCGCCAAAGCATACTGTACACTCGGGTTGTCCGCAACATCCAGGTTGTCATAGCGCTGTTTGACTTCAGCTGCGCCAGCCATCACTTGGCGATAATCAATCCCAGCCAACGCCATCGGCAACAATCCGACTGCGGACAACACAGAGTATCGCCCACCGATGTCGTCCGGAATGGGCAATGTTGCGTATCCCTTCTCCAGTGCATATTGGCGCAATGTCCCTTTTTGCGCATCTGTGATGGCGCAGATGCGGCTTGCCGCTTCATTGCCATACCGTTGTTCGAGATATGCGCGGAACGTGTGGAAAATCGCCGAAGGTTCCAGCGTCGTCCCTGACTTCGAAACGACGACCAACGAAACTTCATGGTTGTCCAAATACTTCAGTAAATGTGCGTGATATGTACCACTCAGCTGCTGCCCCGCAAAAATGACTTGGTGTTTGCCCTGATCCACAAATTCCGGGTACACCATAGACAATACAGAACGCGCGCCAAGGTAAGAGCCGCCGATACCAATCACCACAGTCACATCTGATACTTTGGTCAATTGGTCGCTGATTTTGTCTATGTCTGCGTAAAGCTCAGCGTGATCGTCAACAGGCCAGGACAGCCAACCTTTGCCGAAGGCATCCACTTGGCCATCCAGCAATTGACGATAAGCAAACTGCGCCAATGATTGTAAACGATTTTCGTGGTCCTTTGTAAACCAAGGGCGAACTTGATCCAATGACAATTGTATCATTCTGCACACTCCTCCTAAGGACAAGCCATTTCTCTACTGTTGTATCTTACCACAATGATGAACATTTCTATGTGAGGTGTCGGAATATTTCAGGATAACTCATCGCCAGCAAATCCCCTTATACTGGCAGTAAATTGACCCCATGTATCCGAAAATCGCCCAAATCGGTATATTCGATCACGTTCATACAAGCGTTCCGCTGCACAAGCTTGCGGTACTCACCTGCATCGCCGCCGAACAGCCCGACCAAGAGCAGTCGGTTGATGGTGTTGTGGGCCACAATCACAATATCTCCGTCCGGGTGATTCGAAACGTATGATTGAAACGCCGCCAACACCAACGCTTGCCGCACAAATAAATCGTCACCGCCGGGAAGGGACGTATGCGCTGGATCCAACAGCCAATTGGAATACACATCCGGAAAAGCGCGGGCGGCTTCCGCCCTGGTCAGGCCCTCCCACGCGCCAAAACCCACCTCGCGAAATGCGGGTTCAACATGAAAATCCGCCTTGGTTACACCGTCCAGACTCTCTACCAAGGCAGTGGCTGTTTCTTCGGCGCGGCGCAGGCCGGAATGAATCACCTTCGTCACTTTTGCTTCTTTCAACAATGTGGCCGACTGACGGGCCTGCTGCCAACCCAGCGCGGTCAATCCAACGTCGGAAGAGCCGCAAAACCGCTCGCCATCGGCGTTATAGACCGTCTGCCCATGACGCAATAAATATACAAACACACTTCCACCACCCTTGTCTCTTCATCATACCGTGTTTTGCATTGCGATTCCGCAACGAATCGAAAACTTCATGCAAAAACAGACAGCGCAAGGCCTAGCGCTGTCTGTTTTTCACGTGCAAGGGTATCAATGCCTTGCTGCTATGCCTCCGCGACCGCTGATGTAGATGTTTGCGGATGGTCATTTTTAAACTGCTTGTGATAGCGGACGAGGAAATAAACCAACGTCAACGCGAGGAATGCCACCCAATACGCGAACAAATGCCAGATGTCCGATTGAAAGAACGCCAGTTTGCCACCCCCGCCCAAATACCGGAAGCCTGCGACCGTATAAGTCATCGGCAGGTACGGAGAGATGTTCTGGAAAAACGCAGGCGACAACACCACTGGGTATGTGCCAGAGCTGGTCGTCAACTGTAAAATCATCACGATCACGGCCAAGAAGCGCCCAGGATTGGCCATCGTCGTGACAAAAAATTGAATGATGGAGACAAAGGTGACACTGGTCAGCATCGAAAACAGGACAAAGGGCACTATGCTGTTCACATGAACGCCTAAACCGTACAGTAAGATGGCATCTGCCAAAAGCGACTGCACCACACCGACCAGCCCGACCAAGAGCGCCTTGGACAAAAACCAGGCGAAACCCGACGAAGGCTTCTCGGATGGATCCCGAAATGGAATGACGATGGACATCAAGAGCGCCCCGACAAACAGACCGAGCGACAGGAAATACGGCATAAATCCGTTGCCGTAGTTTGTGATGTTGCCTGCCTGTTGCTGATTGACGCCCACCGGGTCAGATATGGCTGAGACCACTTGCTTCTGATGGATCGACGGCATGTTTTTGGCGTTTTTCTGTAGTTGATCCGCCAAATTGGAAGCACCGCTGGCAATCTGCGTCGCGCCGTTTGCATACTGATGGACCCCGGACGACAATGCGCCTGCACCGGTTTGCAGGGATGACGCGCCTGCTTGCAGTTGCCCAAGCCCTGTCGTCAATTGCTGGGCGCCTGCCACCAATTGCGGCGTCTGCTTTGCCATTTGCGCAGCGCCCTGTTGCGCGGTTTGCAACTGCTGGTTGAACTTGACTAGCCCGCTTTGCAAAGCAGATTCACCGGACATCAACTGACTTGCTCCCTGCACCAACTGGCCACTTCCCGCCGCCAATTGCGCAGAACCTGTCGCCAATTTCTGACTGGCTTGCACCAATGCTTGGAATTGCGGATCCTGCGCCAATGCAGGATGGGCTTTTAGATAGGCCTGCAGTCCTTCGGCAAGCTGATTTGCGCCAGAAGCCGTCTGCTGTGTGCCCGTCTGCCCAGCCAACAGTCCCGCCTTCAACTTGGCTGCCCCAGTTTGCAACTGCGACGACGACGCTTGCAACTGTTTACCTGCGCCGCTCAGTTGACCAAGTCCTCGACTCAATTGCTGGTTCCCTCGATTTAAAGCGGCAGCGCCGTTTTCCACCGCTGTTGCGCCGGATTGAGCCTGCTGCAAATGAACCAACAGCGCGTTCGATCCACTCGCCAATTGAGCTGCCCCCTGCACCAGCGCGTGGTTTTGATTGGTCAACTTCGCGGCGCCACTGGCGACCTGTGTCGCGCCATTCGCTGCTTTGTGAAGCCCGGTCTCCAGTTGTTGAATCCCCGTCACCAACTGTGTCGTATCGGTTTTCGCCAACTGCTGCGCCGTTTGCTCCTGCAAACTGATCATCGCATTGCGTCCGATGATCCCCGCGATATAGTTGTGCCTGTCATTGGTGACGCTCACCAGTTTCGGCTGCGGCGCCCCCAACGTCGTTGCAGCATGGGCGGCTTTATCGGAAAAATCCTTTGGAATGGTGATGACCATATCATAGCGATTGTCTGTCAATCCCGTCTTTGCTTCATTCGACGAAACAAACGACCATTTAAATTCGTTGTTCTTGCGCAACTGGTTGACCAGTTGCTGGCCAGCTTGAATCTGCTTGCCGTCATACGTCGCGCCCTGATCTTGATTGACCACCGCCACAGGCAAGCGATTTAAGTTCCCGTATGGATTCCAAAAAGCCCACAGAAATATCCCCGCATATAAAACGGGAATAAAGAAAATTGCAATAATTGGAATCAGGCGTTTCAGGTGGCCAAAATTGAACTGAAACTCACGCCCGACGTCCTTGAACGGACTCATGGAACAACCCCCCACTCTAACACCGCTTCATCACAATGCCAACCCGCGCAGCGCTCACCTAAGTAGATTGCTCCAATCCATGGGCAAACACTTGATGAAAAACCTGCATCAGCGCCTCATCGGACAGTGGCTCGTGATGTGCGGTCCAATCCACAACCATGGCGGTATACGTCCTGAACAGGAGAAACGCCACCAACTCTGTAGGACATGAGACGATGTTTTGTTGCTCAATGCCCTGCTGCAATTGGCGTTGAATATAGCCGACAATGGCCCCCTCTATTTGGGCGAGCCCCTTTTGCACAGTTGGCGTACCGATTTGCCGCGCCTCTTGCGCCAATTTGACGAACAACGCGTGTTCAGTCCGAAAATGCAGCAGATTGCGCAGAACCCGCTCCAGATTCGTAAAAAAGGGATCACCTGGGACAATGGTCGCATCGGCAAGCTGTTTCATCTCTTCGATCAGTTTGCCGAGGATATGCGAATACAAAGCTTCTTTGCTCGGAAAAAACGTGTAAATCGTACCTTTCCCGACATTGGCAATGCGTGCGACCTGCTCCATCGTTGTCCCCTTATAGCCAAATTGTTGAAAGGACACCGCGGCCGCTTCGACAACTCGTTCTTCCAAATCCATTCTGCTTACCTCCATTGACCAAAAATCCATATTGGTCATTCGGTCAAAAACAGTATACGCATCTGTACTTTTGCTGTAAAGCGTCCATTTATACATCTCCATTCGCACAGGCAAACGAAATACGGCATAATGAAAAAGTGTCTGTTGTAAGGAGAGCGATAATTCGATGAGAAATATACTGATTACCGGCTTTGAACCGTTTGGCGGCGAAGTGGTCAATCCCTCCTGGGAAGTGGCGCGCCATCTGGACGAAAGAAGCTTGGAGGACGCTTACGTCATTCACGCGGTACAATTGCCTACTGCGTTTCATGCTGCGAAAATGGCTTTGGAATTAGCGATTGACAGGTTGCTCCCAGAGGTGATTGTCTGCTTAGGCGAGGCAGGAGGGCGGGCGCAACTGACCCCTGAACGCGTAGCCATCAATGTCATGGACGCGAGCATCCCGGACAATGAAGGCGACCGCCCCATCGATGAGCCCATCGACGAAGCGGGCCCTGTTGCCTACTGGTCAACACTCCCCATCAAGGCCATGGTCACGGCGATGCGCGCCGCAAACGTCCCAGCAGCGGTTTCCAATACTGCAGGGACATATGTATGCAACAGCACGTTTTACGCATTGATGCACTATGTCAGCGCGCAAAAACTACATACGCGCGCCGGATTCATCCATGTTCCCTATATGCCTGAGCAAACACTTGCGCGTTCGGCGCCTGCGCTCCCGGTTGAAACCATGGTGAAGGGCATCATCGTCGCTTTACAAGCCGTCGTACAAACGGCGGAAGATTTGCCACTGGCAGACGGACAAACCCATTGACGCCAAACGGCCAATGGGTTTGTCCACATCTTGCAATATGCGATTTTGCACCGTGTCATCCGCGCTGTCTCGATTGACATCCAAGGTTCTAACTAGGGCAGGCACATCACCATGCGGCGATTGTGCCATCGGTACGCGGCTCTGTGCCGCCAACCAAAGTCCCTGCATCCGTTCGCCAAATGATTTGGCCGCGGCCAAACCCACCATTGTCCTTGGCCACTTCAATCTGATGGCCGCGCGCAGCTAACTGTTCAACGATGGAGGCATCCATCGTGTTCTCCACCTGAATCGCCCGCTCTTCCATCCACTGCCACCGCGGCGCATCAAGCGCTGCTTGGGGATTCATGCCGAGATCCAGACTATTCACGATAACTTGTACATGCCCCTGCGGCTGCATGAAGCCGCCCATGACGCCAAATGGCCCGATTGCGGCGCCATCCTTGGTCAAAAATCCGGGAATGATGGTGTGGTACGTCCGCTTGCCAGGCTCCAATGTGTTGATGTGATGAGGATCCAGAGAGAACGTGTGCCCCCGGTTCTGCAGGGCAATCCCTGTTTCAGGCACCACAATGCCCGAACCGAATCCCATATAATTGCTTTGAATGTACGAGACCATGTTGCCCTCTTCATCCGCAGTGTTCAAATACACTGTGCCGCCCCGAATCGGCGCGCCCGGCGTGGGATCGAGCGCCATTTGTCCGATCCGCTGGCGCTGCGTAGCAGCATGGCTGTCATCGAGCAGTTCTTCGACCTCGACGGCGAGATGACGTGCGTCTGTAATATGCTTTTTGCCATCTTCGAAGGCCAGTTTGATGGCTTCCATCTGCAAGTGCGCGCGTTCCAGCGGATCGCAACTGGCGATGTCATATCCCTTCAAGATGTTGAGCGCCAACAACGCCACAAGCCCTTGTCCGTTCGGCGGCAGCTCCCAGACGTCATAGCCGCGATAATTGACATGGATGGGATCCACCCATTCAGGGCGATAGCTTGCCAGATCTTCTTTCCGCAGCAGACCACCGGTTTCACGTGCAAACGCATCTATCCGCGCCGCCAAGTTCCCTTCGTAAAAATCACGGGCATTCGATTGACCAATGGCCTCCAGTGTCCGCGCATGTCCTTCACTGCGAAAGACATCGCCGGGCTTTGGTCCAAGTCCCTCAGGCGCAAATACCTTGAACCACGACTCAAATTCTGGACCAGTCAGCACCGTCCGCAGCTTTTGTGCGGCAGACTGCCAATATTTCGCTGTGATAGGCGACACCGGATACCCATCTCGCGCATAGGCGACAGCTGGCTCCAACACCTGTTGCAGCGAAAGTTTGCCAAATCGCTCAATCAGATCCGCCCATGCGGCAGGGATCCCGGGGACAGTCACTGGCAGCCACCCAAACGTCGGCATCTGTTCATGACCGCGCGACCGTACGGCGTCACGTGTCAGGTTTGCCGGAGCTGGCCCGCTCGAATTGAGTCCATGCATTTTTCCCTTATGCCACACAATGGCAAATGCGTCCCCGCCGATGCCGTTCGAGGTGGGTTCGACCACGGTCAATACCGCTGCCGTCGCCACCGCCGCATCGATGGCATTGCCGCCTTTTTGCAACATTTGCAACCCTGCTTGAGCCGCCAATGGCTGTGAAGTGGCGACCATGCCATGACGCGCGTAAACTGTGGTCCGGCGTGAGGCAAATGGATATTGCAAAGCATCAAAATTCACTGCAGACACCCTCTCCGTGTGCGTATCGCGCATTTCACTGGTCTGCGGCAAGCGCCGCTTCCATCACAAAGTCCCGTTCTATATCTCGATACATGGCGCAGCAACCAGACGCGCCAACGCGGGAATCTCTCTGGTACTCTCCGACACATCTGTTTCGCGCGATTGTTGTGACACCCGCTAACCGTCGTTCGTGCACTGCAACGAATTGCCCATGTTCAGCGCTAGAACAATCATCAGCCAGTTGAAAACAAACACGAGTATTTTCATTGTATTTTGGGAATTTGAGCGAGTCAACGAACGACAGATACGCCATCGCAGGGCAAAGACATTTTCGCAAGCGTTTGCCCTTCTCTGCTTCGTATGTGAATGACGACATATGTACATCCGTAACACCAAAAGCCATTGTTATGAAGACCGATTTTCGGCAGCCACATTAAAAATCGCGTGCAGCCGCGTTGGTGAATTACGCTTGCAGCCCAATGAGCGCTTCGACCTGCTCTTTGTTACGTCTTGACACCTTATATTGCACAGCAAACCGAACGCCTTCTCTGTAGTATTCCGCCATGACTTGGCACTTCATTTGTGCGGAGGAGATCCGTTTCATCACTTCTTTATCTTCAGTGTATACCGCCACATAACCGTCATCCAAACGCCACATATCACTCATCCCATTCGCCTCGTATCGAACATATGTTCTCCACTCTGTTAATAAAACACTTCGCGATAGACTTCGCGAATCCTGTTTGCCCTTGGTTTGATCACGATATTTTTTTCACTCCCCAATATGACAATTTATTTGCGGGATATGCTGCGCGCCTTCCGCCAATCATGGCTCCCCTTTCAATCTGGCGATTTCTTTGCGCAGCGCACGCATCCGCGCTACACGATCTTCCTGTTCGCGTTCATCGACATCTGCATCCGCTTGAATCCACCCAGCAAGCTCATACTCCAACCGCTGAATCTGTTGTTTTCGATCCGGCTCCTGCGCCAATGGATCTGCCTTTGCCGCGACATATTCGTCGTACGTGCGACGGAACACCTTTGTCCGGCCATCTGCGACCTCAAGCACACAGTTGGCCAGCTTGGACAGGAGATACCTGTCGTGCGAGACGATGACGAGCGTCCCGGGATAATCCAACAGCGCATCCTCTACGTGTTCGCGCGTATCGACATCCAGATAGTTCGTTGGCTCATCCAGAACGAGCAAATTGCAATTTGACACGTAGAGGCGCACAAAAGCGACGCGGCAACGCTCGCCCATACTCAATTGCCCAATCTGTTTATAGACCTCCTCGCGCGCAAACAGAAAACCGGCGAGAATGGTCCTTGCGTACGCCTGTGTCATACCCGGCAACTGTAAAATGGCGTCCAAAACGGTCTGTGTTGGGTCCAGCCGCGCCAACTCTTGGTCAAAATAGCCAATGTCCAGTTGAGGATGGCGCCTGACTTTGCCTTCCATCGCCTCAAGTTGTTTGGTGATGCCTTTGAGCAACGTGGATTTGCCCGCGCCATTCTCTCCAACCACCGCCAGTCGATCCCCACGCTTCAATGTCAAATTGACGCCAGTCAGCACAGGCTGCTCTTGGTATCCAAGCGTCGCATTTTCGATTTGCAGCAGTGTGCTTGCCTCAAACTGCCCTGGTGAAAAGACGACTTGCGCCTGGGCCGCATCCTGCGGCTTGCTCGTCTGCGCTTGCTCCAGCCGTTCGAGCGCACGCTCTTTTGCCTTAAATCGCGTCGCATTTTTCGCAGCGCGCTTTTTCATAAATGGATTTCGTTCACCAGCTGCTTGGTGCGCGCGCTCATACCATTGTCGGTAGCGCGCAATGGCCTCCATCAATGCCTCGCGCGCCTTCACCTGCTTGTCAAACAGCGCTTGCTGGGTTCTCCGTTCAACCGCACGCGTCGCTTGCATCGCCGAGTAGCCGCCCACATAGCGCCTCGTCCCCGCTTGAGTCAGTTCTAGCGTCGCGTCGGCGACGTGATCGATAAAATACCTATCGTGTGTGACCATCAACACGCTGTGGGGCGTCTCGCGAATCCAGCGTTCGAGCCAGATCAGCGTCACGGTGTCCAAATGATTTGTCGGTTCATCCAACAGTAGCACGCTCGGTTTTTGCAACATCAGCCGGGCCAACTGCGCGCGGGTCTTTTGACCGCCGCTCAAACAGTCGTAAGGCGCTTCCCAGATTGTCTCCGGCAGGCCGAACCGCCGCAGTGTGGCCTCCAACTCCGCTTCCCAGGCATATCCGTCAACAGCCATATAGTTATCCAGCAGCACGCCGTATCGATTCGCCAGCGCCGTCATATCCGCATCCGTCTCATCGGCAGCCCTCTGCATGCGCTGCTCCATCTGCGCCAGTTCTCGTTGCAATCCATCCCGTTCTACGTCCCCAGATTGCACGAATGCGCGCGTAGTCACTGTTGATTCGACCACTGCATGCTGCGCCAACAACCCCCAGGCATCCACTGGAATGGCACGGTGGATTTTCCCCGCATCAAGCGAGACATGTCCTGCCAAGGCCGCCAAAAGCGTGCTTTTGCCCACACCGTTCCGTCCATATAAAACCAATTTTTCGCCTTGCCCAAGTTCAAAATTTACGTTCTCAAACAGCGTCTCTGCACCCCAGGACTTCGCTGCATTTTCGACTCGAATCACGTACATATCTACACCTCCGCATAGAAAAAAGACGCAAGCATCTGCCTGCGTCGCGGAAGGGAAAGACACCACACAGTAAAAGGCGGATCAAAACGCCCAGTACCCGTCGTGCGCTAACCTGATGGTGAATTTTTGAGGTGCCCATGAGGACACACCTATCCCGTCCGCTCCGCAAAGGCCATGCCTTTGACTGCATTCAATTGAGTGCTCAAGCGTGACGGGATAGACTCATATCGCAAAATTTCCTCCGTTCAATAAATGTTCATTTTTGATGATAACCGTTCTTATGACCGATATCAACGCCAAAATCACTCACTCTGCTTCGCTGACGCTCAGCACTGTTTCTTTCACGACATCCAACCAGGGCAACCCAGCACGCATCCATCTGCCCCCAACCTCAAATCATCGTCGCCCATTTCCCGCCGCGGAAAATCGGAACAGTCTGCCCATCCATTGTCAACGCGTCAATATCCATCTCATTCGATCCGATCATAAAATCGACGTGCATCAAGCTTTCGTTGAGCCCATGCGCTTCCCACTCGGCGTGCGCCAACTTGGTGCCACCCTCAATCAGCGGGTAGGCTCGGCCAATCGCGAGGTGACAAGACGCGTTTTCATCAAACAGCGTGTTGTAAAAAAGTCGATTCATCTGGGCAATCGGCGAGTCGATTGGCACCAAAGCGACTTCGCCGAGAAAATGGCTGCCTTCATCCGCTTCGATAATGCTCTTCAACGCCTCTAACCCAGTGTCCGCCGTATAGTCGACAATCCGTCCACCTTCGAAGTGCAGTTTCATCCCCTCAATCATCGAGCCGTTGTGATTGAGCGGCAACGTGCTGGTGACAACCCCGTGCACACCCGTTTTGTTCGGAGTGGTATACACTTCCTCGGTCGGGATGTTTGCCACATACGGAACGCCATCGAGCGCGTTATGACGAGCCGAGGACCAGTAGTGCCGTGGTGCCAATTCGATGGTCAAATCCGTGCCCGGCGCTTGGTAGTGCAAAGATTTGATTTTCATCTTCGTCAACCAGTCGCTGCGCTGCTGGAGCGTAGTCACATGATCTTCCCAATCGCGAACCGGGTCGGCGCCTGTCGCGCGCGAACAATAGAAAATATCGTTCCACAGTGCCTGCACGCGTTCATTCTCTGGCAATTCCGGATGTACTTTATTCGCCCAGGCCTGGGTCGGCGCAGATGTCAAAACCCAGCGATATTGATCGCCCGTCCGTCGATTGTCAAAATCGCGAAACGCAGAGGCAACCGCGCGTTCAGATTGCGTGATGCGATCATGCGCCACCCCTTGGTACAAATCTGGATCTGGCGCTGGGATGGCGATGAAGGCGGCGCCTTCCTGCGCCAATTGTTCAACCCACGACGCCTGCCATTTGGCGCGCGTCGCCAACGTCTCCAACGAACCACGCGCGACGGTTTCACGCATCCACCACTCGTCGCCCCAGTCGACATGTACGAACTTAGCACCTGCATCATAGGCCACTTCCGTCAGCATGCGGGCATATTCAATGTGTTCCGGATAGACTTGGCGGCGACCAAACCCAATCACCAGGTGCTGGCCTTTTTGTAAATTCACGCCCACCTTGACGGCTAACTCTGCGTACTTCCTCAATTGTTCTGTCAAAGGTCAATTCATCTCCTTGTTTGGCAATTCACGATACCCTTTTTCACGGTCTCAACCCAGCTTCTATCATGGCGCAATCGGCAGACCCATATGTAGTTGGCGTCACCCTGACTTCGCATTTGACGCCTGTGACGAACGGTCAAAGTCCCGGAACAAACGTCCGTACAAAAGTGTGGAGCCAAGTTGCAGCACACCACCTAAATAGAATGGCAGACCCAGTTCGCCAATGTCTAGGATATACCCAGACAACGTTGGGCCAAGCGCAGATGTGAGGCGCATGACCAACGAATTCATACTCACAGAAAAACCTCGCCGCTGATTGCGTGTCAAACTCGCGCTCAATGCCGAACGCGCGCCCTGCGTGCCGCGGTTTAAAGCGGATCGCAGGATATAGAAGACAGAAGCCAACCAGAATGAAGGCATGAGCGGCAAAATCAGAATCATACACACACCGAGCACCTGAAAGAACACGACCGATTTGACCATGCCAAAGCGGCGGGTCAGTTCACCGGTGATCAATGAGGAAAAGCCTGTCAAGACAAACGAGACAGCCAAGGTAACCCCGATTTGCGCGGTAGATGCCCCAAACTTGATGGCGAACCAGTAGGAGATGAGCGGGCCGAAAAAGCCGACGGCTAAGCCATTCAACAAGTTTACGGCGGCCAATTTGAGCATATTGCGGTTTTCCCGCTGCCGAATCTGTCGCTCCGCTGCGTGCGCATCTGTTTCACTGACTGTCGCCTGTGCTTGGTTTGCTGCAGGCGCCGGGGGCTGATGCTGTCGCTCCTCCTTCGGTGTGAGGCTAATGACGACGGCGCAGGCCACTGAAAATAAAAACATCAGGAAAAATAACGGTCGGAAACTAAGTGCGCCAGGTAACGCGTGACTCCACCATTTTGTCGTGCCAGCGATGACGGAACCCAGCGCCATGCCGAAGAACCCCAATGCGCTGTTGACGCTGAATACGCGTCCGCGCGACGCGCGTGGCACCAACGCCGCCATCCACGCCTGTTCCGCTGGCGTAAACGGCCCAGCAGCGCCATTTTGTCCGCGGCCGAACCCCGCAATGACAATGACAGCAGTGAGCACAATCGAATTGGCCGTAAAGGTCACCAACAGCGCTGCGACGGCAATCAAGCATTCGTAAATCAGCAGAAATGGCTTGCGCCCTATCCGGTCGCTCAATACGCCAATCAACAAAATCATTGCGGCGCCAAAGATGCCGGCAGCGGAAATGACGCCCCCAATGGCCTGCGCTGACCAGTGGAGATCTTTTAAGTACAGTGTCAAATCCACGACTGCGATCCCTTGGCTGATACTGCGCAACGTGCGCGCAACCTGTAAATGAAGAACCGTTCTCTCTACATGCATGGCATCACCAATCCTGAACATAAAGTCTCACGCGTTTTACTGCTGCGCACGCGCTTGCTGACGGCCATGTGTGGTTCCTCCGGGCATTGTGACACCGATATGGCGATCTCTTCAGCCATTATACCGCTTTGCGAAATATTTATGGAGCGGATCACAAGCCGTGGCCTGCAGCTCGCGTCACAGATGATTTCGCAAATCTTTTATATTGAGAATGCCGCGCATCGTAATTAGATTTATATTTCACTGGATGATCATCTAATGCGTGAAAATGTACATGAGTTCAATGATCATGAGACAAGTGATCACGATGCCAATCACAGCCAATATCCGTATGATTCTTCTTTTCTTTAGAATAAACCATTTAAAACCTTGACCCTTCTCATGCCTGATCTCCTCTATAATTTAGGAGAATCATCCTTTTCGAAAAAAACACATTGTTGAGGTGTTAAACGTGAACAGATTTTTTAAAAATCTTTTTTCACCCAAAACGCTGATCTATATCGCCCAAAATCATGACGATTATTTTCGGGTGCTCAGGAAATTAGACGACTGTAATGTCAGATACTCGGTGAAAACGCCAATGAATTTAAACGGACCAGTAGGTGGGTTTTCTTCGAGAGACACACAAATTAACTTTTATGAGATTTATGTAAAAAAAGAGGATGAGGGAAAGGCGATCATGGCCATCAACCCCGAATAACTCATAAACCTGGATTTCGGCAGTCTTTCAATCATTCGGTGACAAACAGGCCCCCACTCGCATGAAGTGGAGGCCGATGGGGCATATAGATGCTCACGCCATTCGCGCAATGATATTGCGCGCCGCGTAAACGCCGCTGCTGGCGGCTTGGGAAATTCCTCGGGAAATACCAGGCCCGTCGCCCGCACAGTACAATCCCGAAATCTTCGTCTGCAAATCGGTGCCGACATCTGCGCGCGAGGCGTAAAATTTCGCCTCGACACCGTAGAACAGCGTGTGGTCACTGGCAATCCCTGGTGTCACACGGTTGAGCGCCTCGATCATCTCCTGCAGCGCAACCATCGTCTTATAGGGCAAGACGAGCCCCAAATCTCCAGGTACAGCCTCTTTGAGCGTCGGTTCAATGAACCCTTCCTGAATTCGATCCGCCGTACTGCGCCGCCCCTTCAAGATATCGCCGTATTTCTGTACGATGATGGAGCCGTTGGACAGCTCGTTGGCGTGTTGACAGATGCTCTTGGCAAACTCATTCGGCCTGTCAAATGGCTCTGTAAAACGGTGACTGACCAGCAACGCAAAGTTGGTATTGTCCGTTCCCAACGCCGGATCTTTGTAGGCGTGGCCGTTGGCGGCCATCACGCCTGTATGATTCTCCACCACCACATGCCCCGAAGGGTTGCTGCAAAAAGTACGCACTTTCAGTCCGGTCGAAGGCGATTGGTAGATGAACTTGCCCTCGTACAGATGTTCGTTGATTTCCTGCATAATCACATTGGAGGTTTCGACGCGAACACCGATGTCGACCTGATTGTTGCTCATTTTCAACTTGTGTTTGCGGAACAAATCGGACAGCCATGTCGATCCGTCACGCCCAGGCGCAATGATGACGTAATTGGCCAACAACTCTTCACCGCTCTTCAGCCGAATTCCGCGCACTTGTTCTTCCTCGACCAGGAAATCCTCGACAAACGCCCGGAACTTCAAATCGATGTGTTCGCCCAGGTAGGCAAAAATCCGATTCATCAATTCCAAGTTCAAATCCGTGCCAATATGCCGCACACGAGCGCGCAACAGTTTCAATCCAGCGCCCGCCGCCCGCCGCTCAATGCGCGCAACGGCTTCTGTCGTCGGATCTGTAATGGTGTCTGGCGCGCCGTGGCTCAAATTGATGGCGTCGACATCGTGAATCAATTGTATGACTTCCGATGGTGGCAAGTAGTCGGTCAAGAAGCCGCCAAATTCGGAAGTGATGTTAAACTTGCCGTCACTGAAGCTGCCTGCGCCACCTGCGCCGTTGATGACGCCACAAGCGGGCCAACAGCTTGCATACGTCTTGATTTTATTGGCAGGCGGACATTTATCAATTTTGCCCTCCATAATCGGGCAATGACGGTATTTGGCTTCCACGCCTTTGTCGATCAACAGCACTTTCGCTTGCGGCGCCTTGCGCGTAAACTCGTATGCGGCATATAAGCCGGCAGGTCCAGCGCCTACGATAATCACATCATATTGATTGCTCATTGCTAATCCTCCATCTATCTCTCACTTCAGCCTGCGCTGAAAATTGTTCGCTACTCGAAAATGAATGGGCACTCTGATACTGCGCCATTCACAGGCATGAGATTGCACACCACATGCGCTTTGCCGCTGCAGGTGGTGCATACACCATGTAGGATACGCTTGACATCCAAGAACAAAACCCGAACGTTCACCACACATTCCGGATGAACGTTCGAAAAGCAAACCTTTGCTATTATAACGACTTGAACGAAACTTGCAAGGGGAAGATGCAAATTTGCACAAATTTCCGTAAGCGCTGTCATTCGAACGGACGACCATTTCATTTCTCATCCTATGGCACAAATGACACCAATGCGAATGCTGTGGCATCGCGCCACAGCCCATTACGTCATGACAGCAGCCTCAATCCCCTGCCATGTGCCTTCATCAAAGCGGGTTAACAGCGTTCTGTCCACCAAACGCATGGCGCGCATCAACGCGCCGGTGACCGCATTCAATCGAATTGGGGTGATTTCCACATCTGGCAACCGTCCCCTCAGTTTCTCCAAGAGGATTTCACTCTTTGTAAACAAACTGCCAGACAAAACGACACGTTGATCCATCTCTGGTAACCGCTGCAGCACCGACTGCAAAAGCTGCATGTGCGCTTCAGATGCAACCTCCAGAATCGCTGCCGCGACCTCATCTTCATCAGCAAGTTGCAGGACACTGGCCGCAAATGAAGCCATCACGGCAACCGGATTGTCAGCGTCGTACACCACCGGGATCAACTGTTCTGCGGCGGTTACATCATAGACCTTTTGCGCTGCCTCCCAGAGACACGTGTTTGGCCCGCGCCCTTCACAGCTTTGAATCGCCGCCATCAGTCCCCGTCGACCGATATCAAAACCGCTGCCTTCATCGCCAATCAAGTAACCGTATCCGCCCGCGCGAGCCACCTGGCCATCCAGCGTCTCACCGACGGCGACCGTCCCCGTGCCGCCAATCAGCACTGCGCCCGAGCGGCCGTTTGTCCCAGCCGTCAGCGGCGCCATCGAATCGTTGGTCACTTCGATTCGCGCCAAGGGAAAGTCCGCCTGCAGTTCTTGCGCCATCCGCACAGACTGTTCTGGCAAATCGATGCCAGAGAGACAAGCGGACAGCCCGATCACCTCGTTCGCCGGTTGCTTCATTTGGGCCAGCGCCCGATTCAGCGTCTCCACCAGTGCAGTCCGCGCAGTTTCCCAGCCAACGGAACTCTGGCGGCTCGCCGGACCAAGCGCCACGCTCCCTTGCATGGAAGCGGGATCGAAAACAAATGCGCGCGTGGACGTCCCTCCACCGTCAATGCCTACATATAGCGCCATTCAGGTGCACTCCATTTCCCCGTGTTTCTCCGTGATATCCTAAAATTCATGCTCACCGAGATCATACCACGTCGCTTCATCCAGTTGGGCACACCACACAAGAAAAAGGCGGTCGATCTCGCTCGACCGCCGCCCAAATCCTGTTGGCAACTGTGACAAATTACCCTTCTATCCCCTGCACTGTCGCGTGAAGCGCCTGAAACGAAGACCGAAGCGATCTGTACACGTCCCCATACAGGTGATGATACTGCTGATAAACAGCTTGGTTTGCTGCATTTGCCTCCGTGCTGCCGCTGGTCTGGATGAGCTCGTCGCAAGCATCCTGAATCGTGGCAAAACAGCCGCTGCCCACGCCAGCCAACAACGCCGCGCCAAAGGCAGGCCCTTCATTCGCCTGAACCGTATAGACGGATTGAGCGAACACATCCGCTTGAATCGAACGCCAAAGCGGGCTTCTGGCCCCGCCGCCAGAGACGCGGACGTGATCTATCGGCAAGTTCAAATCGCGAATCAACTGCATGCAATCCTGCAGACTGTAAGCGACGCCTTCCATGATGGCGCGAACGAAATGCGCGCGCTGGTGGCGCGCTGTCATGCCAAAGAACACCCCGCGCGCCAGCGGATCCAAATGTGGCGTGCGTTCCCCCATCAGATAGGGCAAATAAATCAATCCGTCGCTGCCTGCTGGCGCTTTCTCCGCTTCCAGCGCCAACAATTCATAGGGATCGCGCTGAATCAAATTCGCCGTCGCCTGCTCCAATTGCGCAAATTCATTGCGGAACCACTGCAGCGAACCGCCCGCCGATTGCGTCACACCCATGACATGCCAAGCGCCTGGCACAGCGTGGCAGAACGTGTGCAACCGCCCCTGCGGATCTTTGACGATGGTGTCCGCATAGGCGAACACCACGCCTGACGTGCCAATGGTGCTGGACACCACGCCGGGGCGGACGACACCGTTGCCAATTGCGCCCGCAGCCTGATCTCCCGCGCCAGCAACCACCTTTGTCCCGGCAGCCAGCCCAGCGGCTTGCGCCGCCTCGCTGCTGACCTCACCCGTGACATTGATGGACTCATACACCTCCGGCAACCATGCCGTCGGCACATCCAAAGCCGCGCACATCTCCTTGGACCAGCACCGCTTCTCCACGTCCAACAAGAGCATGCCCGACGCATCTGAGACATCGGTGGCAAACGCGCCAGTCAACCGATAGCGGATATAGTCCTTCGGCAGCAACACTTTGTCGATGCGAGCATAGTTCTCTGGTTCTTCATCCCGCACCCACAAGAGCTTCGTCGCCGTAAAATTCGTCAAAGGCGGATTGGCCGTGTACTGGATGGTCTTTTCGACACCCACATGATCCGCAATCCAATCCACTTGCGCTTGTGTGCGTTGATCACTCCACAAAATGGCTGGACGAATCACCTTGCCGGCTTTGTCGAGCAAGACCAAACTGTGCATCTGCCCGGTCAATCCAATCCCTTTGATGGCCGCAGGCTCCACACCTGCGGCGCGAATCACATCGCGAATCGCCAAGGCGGTCTCCCGCCACCAGACGTCCGGGTCTTGCTCCACATACCCAGGACGCGGTTGCTGAAACGGATACTCCCGTGTGGTCTGCGCGTGACAGACGCCCTTTTCATCACAGAGTACCACCTTGACGCCCGACGTTCCCACATCAATGCCCAACAGTCCCGTTTCCACGTTCGCCGTCATCGGTCAGTTCACGCTTCCAACAGGTATTGGTTGAGGATGGAAAGCAACAATTCCTGACGACCAGAAGTCGTGACGGCGACAGGCTTGTCGATGATGTACGCCTCCAGCGATTTGAGGGTCGCCTTGCCATCGACGATGTCTTTGCCAACGCCTTCCCTATAGCTGCTGTACCGCTCCTCAATTACATTGTCGAACACTTTGTCTTCAATCAGTTTAGCCGCCACTTTCAAGCCGCGCGCAAAGCTGTCCATGCCGACGATATGCCCGTAAAATAGATCGATTGGCGTCATGGAAGCGCGACGGACTTTCGCGTCGAAATTCAGGCCGCCGCTGTGCAGACCGCCGTTCTTCAAGATTTGGTACATCGCCAGCGTCGTGCTGTACATGTCCGTCGGGAACTCGTCCGTATCCCAACCGAGCAATGGATCACCTTGGTTTGCATCGACCGATCCCAGCATGTTGTGAATGCGGCTGACATACAGCTCGTGCTCAAACGTGTGCCCAGCCAAAGTTGCATGGTTTGCTTCAATATTCAGCTTGAATCGATCCGCCAGGCCATGTGTCTGCAAGAATGAAATCGTGGTTGCTGCATCAAAATCATATTGGTGTTTAGTTGGCTCTTTCGGCTTTGGCTCCAGCAAGAATTGACCTTTAAATCCGATTTCGTCGGCATAGTCACATGCCATGCTAAACAGGCGCGCCAAATTGTCCTGTTCCAGCTTCATATCCGTATTGAGCAGGGTTTCGTACCCTTCGCGGCCACCCCAGAAGACATAGTTTTGGGCGCCCAACTCGACGGCGACCTCTAGGCCTTTTTTCACTTGTGCAGCGGCAAAGGCAAACACGTCCGCGTATGGCGAGCTGGCCGCGCCATGAACGAAACGCGGGTTGGAGAACATATTGGCGGTATTCCACAACAATTTCTTGCCGCTGGTTTTCATGTAATCCTGAATCATCGAGACGATGACATCGAGATTTTTGTTCGTTTCCCGCAGTGTGTCGCCCTCTGGCGCAATATCTCTGTCGTGAAAACAGAACATGGAGACATCCATCTTCTCCAAAAACTCAAATGTCGCTTCAACGCGTTTTTTGGCCAAATCCATTCCCGTGTAGCCGTCCCAAGGACGAATCATGTTCGGCAATCCGAACGGATCGTTCCCTTGCAATGTCAGGGTGTGCCAATAACTGACTGCAAAACGAAGATGCTCGGCCATTGTCTTGCCAGCAACCACTTCACTCGGGTTGTAGTATTTAAAAGCCAGAGGATTGCGCGACTTAGGCCCTTCATATGCGATCTTTGAAACGTCAGAAAAATATGCCATTTCCATCACCTTTGTAAAATTGGATTTAGCCGTACGGCTAGCTCGTGTGGATTTTGTATGTGACAAACTCACTGCAACAAACGTTGACGTCTGCCGCTGCCACCAACCTCTGGGAAGAAGGAACATTTAGTTTGTTGGTTGAATAAATTTATAGTAACAAAAGCTTGCCAGCAATTCAACGAAATTGTGTGAGCGTTTGCAAAAATCGTGGATTGCCGCTGCCACATATCGCAAAATGCGGATATGAACAGGCCGCCAAATCTTATGATGCGCAGTGGATCGACAAGATATGTCGCAATCAAATATCCCGTTCATAAATCGCGAATCTATGATGCGCAGTCGCCCAATTTCAAATTTATCAGACGCTCATGTAAGATATACAAAGATGTTTTCGTTGTTTATAAGTTTGAGCACGCTTGCAAAACCCAGTGTAAATGAAGGGGTATTTAGGTGAAACGCACAGGAGATCAAGCATTTATCAAAGACCTGAATCAATCCATTGTCCTCAATCTGCTTCGTTTCCAAGGGGCCATTTCGCGTGCAGATATATCTCGCCAGACCGGTCTGAACAAAGCGACCGTATCTAGCATTATCGATGAACTCATCAGTGAGGATTACGTCCACGAAATCGGCCACGGGCAGTCGCAGATAGGCAGACGGCCCATGTTGCTCGATTTCAATCCAAATGTCGGCCGCGTCATCGGCCTTGATTTGGGCACCGACTATATCCGGGTGCTGGTGCTGGATCTGTGCGCCAACGTGCTGGATACGTTTGAAGAACTGTTGTCTCAGCCAACCGACGCGGATCAAACCATGACCAAAATGACGACGATGCTCAAAACAGTGGTCGCGTCCATCGAACCAACACGGCTGGGCGTGCTCGGCATCGGCGTTGGCGTGCCCGGTTTAGTTGACGCGGCACGCGGCATGGTCTTAAACGCACCCAATCTCCATTGGCAAAACGTCCAATTGAAGTCGTTGCTAGAGACCAGCTATCTAATGTCAAGCACTCTTTTGAGTTCTAAGAACCATGAAGGGAAGTGATTTTTAGGCGCATCTATATAAGCCTGTCAAAGACAGACGTGATT
>NZ_JBHUCX010000007.1:0-14263 GCF_042678105.1 Alicyclobacillus fodiniaquatilis | reverse complement strand
CGCCACGCGCTGTCTACCATTTCGTCTTAATTTTCCGCAAACGGTGTGGCGGTGCTATGCACAAATTGGCCGCGATTCTTTGCACTTTTCACTTGCGAAAAACAACACTACGACATCTGTAATTAGTCGAGAGATGATTCGACCAAATGCCTCTTCTGAAGTGCCTTATATCGTATCTGAAAATGACACTAAAAAACGTTAAGCAGATTTTGAACCAACCGCAACACAATCCCATGTCGCGGTTGGATATCTTTGTGAATTAATTTCAGAACATTGAGATAAAGGTGATGGATATGGATTTAACCGTGGCGAAGGTTCTTCGAGACGAGGCTATTACAGATCTCAACTGCTTAGATAAGGAATTAGACCGGGGGATTTTTAACAATCATGATGGTCGCTTGGCCACTTCGGCGGAGAAACTCTGGCGCGCTTATCAGATGGGACTTAAGGAGTCATCCGTTGTTTGGGCTTTGAAAAATGTTTGGAGCTTTACTGGCAACATGGATAGAACCACTGAGCTTTTAAAAGATTACATGACGGCAACTCCCGATCCCGAAGAGAGGTTTAGAGCGTGCCATTATCTAGTGGACACGTACGCATTGTGGGCACAGAAAGAAGGGGTCGAAACTGATACGCAAGCCGTCTCCTTTCACCGTCGATGTATTACTGAGTTTGGAAAAGAAGTGACTCCCCGGCGACGCCTTTGGTCGCTAGCCGATAGTACAATGACGCATTCTTGGCAACGAAGTGGGCAACTCAAGGACTGGCTTGAACTCAGTGTACCTTTGTATCAATCGTTGGACATTTTAAACATTGATGATGCGGACACATACAATATTGCGCTGTCATATCTATGCACTTTAAGCTGGGTGAGAGAAGATGAAGGACAAATCGATGAGTCCATTGTCTGTTATGAGGAGATTTTGTGGCTTGTCGAAAAATACGCCATAAAGTATAAATCTGGTTTTGGAGCCGCAACAGTAGCTTTCGGTAGAATGCTACGAATTTATCGGGACAGTGGGGAAGAAAGAAAACAAAATGAAACATTGAATCGACTTCTTGCGTTCTCCGATGATGTAAAGAAGTTGGCGAATGATGACGAAGGTTATGTAGATTCCTTGTATAGCGTATATCATAATCTCAGTCTATTTCTTTTAAATAACGGGTTTGGAAATGAAGCCATCAGTGCTTGTGAGAATGCGCTATCAATTCGTGAAGACGCCATGACACGTCTGTATTACGCTGGGGCCCTTTTACAAGGGCGTAACGATTATGAAGGGGCGCTTAACCAGCTTAAGAGAGCCGTTAATGACCCGCGCTCCTCAACACTTCATGCTATGGAAGAGTTTTTCTTAAGTGCCGCCTTCTTTGAACCAGTTCACAAGGATCCTGAATTTCTTGCGGTTGTTCAGGGTGCTCAGGGTAAGTTTACAAAGGTTGGTGAAAAAGGAATTACACCTAGTTAACGTAAAATTCGATATCGGACGAGGAGGAGTACCAGATGTCCAAGTGCCCAAAATGCGACAATGATACATTTGAGATGGAGAGCGTACGTGTTCTCAACGCCCCTACGGAGTTGTTTTCTGTAAAGTGTTCACATTGTGATACTGTAATTACGATGTTTCCTCCCTATCTAGATACAACTACCGGTTCAGTCGTTAGTCAACTTGAAGGTCTTTCAGGTTTATTCCGAAAAAAAGTAAAATGATAATAGTTCTGGATTCAAGGTTACGTAACATGCCTTAGCGGACTTTGACTAGAGGGGGACTGAAAGGAGAGGGTAATTTGAACTTTTGCGGTCAATGTGGGGGACCACTTCAATTAAATATAAATCCGGATGGGGCAATGAAGATTTGTCCTAAATGTAAATGGGAATGGTGGAATCCTCCGGTTCCTGTGGTAATAGCTGCTGTAAGAGATGAACAAGGCCATATTGTTTACACTCGCAATAATAAGAATTTCCCCGTTGGCGCATGGGGGCTGGTATCTGGATTCGTTGAGCAAAGGGAAACGCTTGAAGAAGCAGCTGTTCGGGAAGTCAAAGAAGAGACTGGATTAGATGTACGAGTTGTACAATATATAGGATCTTTCTTAGGGACATACAATCCAGAGCAAATTTATCTATCGTACTTATGTGAGCCAATGTCCGGGGAATTGAATGCTGGAGATGACGCGGAAGAAGTATATAAGGGACCTATAGATTTAAATCTATTTGTGCCGAACAGCGTTGCATATAAAACAGTTATCAGCCTGGTGAAAAAGATCAGGACATCGGGAATAAGCAATCATTCAAGTTTTTGAACATACCTACAGAAGAAATCCAGAATGATTGTACCAGGCGAGCTGGAAGATAAAGTACTCGGACTTTCACTTGAAAGCAACATAAATGAAATATGTTTCATTTAAAAAAACTGTGGAATCACTTGTTCGACAAGTGATTCCACAGTTTTTTGTTACTTCTTGCATTAGTCTCGAATGAAACATAAAAATAAGTTCTCCATATCTGTTGGTGTGGCTTGAATAAATTCACAAGTGTAAATACAATAATAAATACAATCGTAATATTGAACAGTGTTGGAGGTACGCCATGCCACCTCAATTTGAATTTGACTGGGATGCAGACAATGAAGAACATATTGCAAGGCATGACGTGGATCCTTACGAAGTCGAGGAAGCCATGTCCGACCCTAATCGCTTAGGTTTCGACGTGCATGATAAGGGCAAAAAGGGCGTTGTAGGACGGACTGAGGATGGACGGATGTTATTTGTCGTCTATGCAATCCGCGATGGAAAATATCGAGTAATCACAGCCAGAGACTTAACCGACCAAGAAAAACACGCTTTCCGTAGGAGGAACCGATAATGAGCATGAAGCCGATAAATAATCCGAACGAGGTTCCGCAAAACATGACGGACAAGGAATCAGCCGAGTATTGGGATACCCACGAACTAACCGAGGATTTCTTGCTGAACGCTAAACCGTTGGACGAATCGGAAATGCCGCCGAAACGGACGGACGCTAAAACAATAACGCTACGAATGGACGCGGACACGTTGGAACGCTTGCAAAAAGTCGCCGAAATGAAGCACAAAGGTTATCAGACGTTACTAAAACAATTCGTTAATGAGCGGTTGTACGAAGAAGAAAAACGGATGCACATTCTGTAACTCGAATCGCTCTGATCAACGTTCTCCATAACCGGAGAGCGTTTTTTACGTCCCGTAAACACCTTGCCCACCCTCTTTGCGAGTATCAAACGTACGTTACAAGATACGTACCAAAAAGAATGGAGGAATTATCGTGGGTGCATTTGGCGGATATACGCAATGGGCAGTCGTGTTCCTAATCATCTTTGTTCTGTTCTTCTTACTCGTTCCTGCATTTGGCGGTGGAATGGGTGGCGGCGCAGGAGTAGGAGGATATTAAAAGTCCTCTCTAACTGCGATCAACCCCACCCATCCGTTTGGACGTTAGGCCAGACGATGAGTGGTGATTGTAGATCTGGATGTTCAAATCTAAATGACTAATTCTAAGGTGACTAAATCTAAATTGTATAAATCTAAAGTGTTCAAATTATGATTTATACATTGGATGCGGTTTGTGACTACTTTGATGAGTGGGAAAAACCCCATTAACACCAACGTTTTTCCCGCCTTCGAGGAAGGGAGTCGCGGCAAAATCGTCCCGCGACTCCCTTCCTCGACCACTGTTCTCCCCACAGTAGTGGGGTTAACGGGGCGGCGAGTAAGCGTTGGTGTATGGGGTTTTAGGCTGTGTGGTTATACGTAAGGGTTAGTGATGAAATGAACAAAGATTGATGATGAGTGAGGATGAAATTCGGGTGGGTGAAAAATGGTGACCGGTAAATTACGGGGGCTTTATTCGGATATGTTTTCAGGATGATTTGCGTAAATCCAAGCGGGGCGACGAGAACGCCAGTACTTGTCTGTAGTCCACGGTTTTAACTTCTCATATTCCTCGATGTCACTCTCCAAAAACAAACGAATCTTTCCGTTCGAGACGGTCATAATGGGTTCAGGAAAGTCGGGATCAAGCTCCATTCGTCGATGAATGCCTTGGCGAGTCCAATCCCATCGAGTTTGTAAATCTGCAATGCTCAAAAGCGGAGGCAGCGTAGATGCCATTTGAGTCACTCCTTCACGAAATCCCGCTCAAAAAAAGCGAAGCGTTTCAGAGCAGGGTGCACTTACACGTTGACGTTCGTCAACGTCGTGCGAATTCCTCCTGCGTCGTTATCAAAAGCAGCGTGGTGCGGCCAAGAGATATTTGGGCCTGCCGTCCCAAACCCTGCCTGGTGGCGATTACCCCCAGATCCCCATGGAAACAGAGACACCATCGAATCGAAAAAGATGATTCAATGGTGTCTCTGTTTGGGATAACTGTATCCGTGCTTTAGCGTATGTACTTTTTAATTTCATCCCAGAAGTTTTCACGTGTTCCAGCCATATAAAGAACAACGGATTGGGGTGTTCCTTCATCATCTTCAATGATCACATAGGCAATTTCATAGCTTGTACCTTTGTACTTGATGTCATATCCCCAAAATCCCTGCAAATCACCAATTTTAGCTTGTCCACTATACGGATTCGTTAGGATATGTATTACAGCTTGCTGAAACAGATTCTTCAAAGGTTTTTCAACGATTTTCTTGATGTATCGTTCGAATGGAGGACGCTTGCTAAAGGGTAACAGGGGGATCAAGCCCCCTGTTCGCCGCTGTCGTCACTAAACAACTCAGCAAGCTGTTCTTCTGGCGCGATGCTGGGGTTCATGTCTTTTGCAGCTTGATGTGCCTCATCCAGCATTTGTTTTACGGCCGGACGAATCCCTGCACGCAGCCGGTGAAACTCCGCTAAGAGCTCATCCCCACTGTAACCTTGTTGAATCAGGTCTTTGAGGATTTCCTCTGAGAAGTCATCCCCACGTCGAACGGGACGAATGACAATTTCGTCATCCCGTAATAAACATTCCACTTCGTCATTAATCCCAAGTTCACGATAATACTGTATCGGCAATGTAATCTGACGGCCTTTAGAGACGCTGATGACTTTAGGCTTTGCATCCATATGAATTCCCTCCGATCGACGCGATTTCGTCAATAGGGTTCCCATATCGTATGCCTCCTTAAACAGAAAATGTGTTTCTTATTTACACGGATTATTAGTTTATTAGTGATCATTTTCATCATACACCGATCAGTCAAGGACATGGAAGAACGAAACGCGTGATTTGGATGGGGGTAAAATGTCCATGCAATTTGAAAAACACGTCCGCAGACGCCCATAAAGGCCCATAGGAGCGTGCTCTGGTTTTTTGGGTGTCACCTTATGTCCGAGGCATCGGAGTGTCATAGAAGGGATTCTAGGGAGGTCATTTTGCAGGTGAACTTTAACATAGGAGAATTCATTGCATTGTGTATAATTTGGATATTCCATCCAGCCTAATTCCTAGTTTGGAGCGTATATCGGCTGTATCCAAAACCCTGCCTGGTGGCTATCGCCCCCAGACCCCCATGGAAACAGAGACACCATCGAATCGAAAAAAATGATTCAATGGTGTCTCTGCTTGGGGTGACTGTTCCCGTGCTTTAGAGTAAACGGTTTACCGTGAAAATGTTTTAATTCTTTACCTTGCCTTGATCGGTTTTTCCGAGAGCGTATGCCAACAGATAAACCGCAGTTTGATTTAAGCTAACATTATCCTGTTTTGATCGTTGTTCCAGTTCTTGATGCAACATTTTAGGCAGGCGAAGCGTAAATTTTCCGCTGTAATCTTCAAGTCCTTTCGGTTTCGGGATCTCCCGTCCTAAATCTTTAGCATGTTGAATCCATGCTTCAATGGCTGACTCGACATCTCTGAGTGCTTCTTCCTGCGTTTCTCCATCGCCCATACAGCCGGGTAGATCGGGAACAGTAGCTACCCATCCACCGCCATCCTCTGAACCCATCGGTTTTAGGACAATTCCATATTTCTGATGCATGTTAATCACCTTCCCTATCCAACTGTTACATATACCGCCTTTACAGGACGGCTTTTAGGAACGGTTAGAATGTCCATCAGTGGGGGTGGGCATATGTATAGTGGCTTGAACCGGAACCAGGATTCCTACGCTGAAATCCGTATCTCTTGAGTACTTTGTCTAATTCCTCAAAGGATACGTTCCTTGGATTTTGCTTCATGCTCAACAGCAGCTTTTCAAATCGGCTCATCTCTTCACCTTATTCTTATGATACCGTATATGATACCACAATTATACTTGTCAGTAGCGGTACGAACAGAAACCACCGTAAGAGCTGCCACACGGACACGTAGTGCAGGATAAAGAGTGTCTCTCCGACACTCAAAAAGCCTTGCTATGCAAGGCTTAGTTAGAGAGATTTATTGTACTATATAGAGAGATAAGCGCAGTTTAACCCGTAAAATAGGTGTTTATTTAGAGAGATTGAGGTGTTTTTATGCCGAAGAGGAACTTTAACTTAGAACCGAGAGTGGACAAGCTGTTAGAACAATACCACGCAAAACAGAAGGCAATAAACCCTAGGATAACGCGCCAGGAAATCGTAAATGAGGCAATTAAACTATATTGCCTAATGGAGCAACGAGACACTGCAGAAGAAATGTTTGAAAAGTCGATGGAGCACCGTTTTCAGAAATATGAGAATCGGATCGCCTCCATGATTGCAGCTGTCGGTGTGGATGTAGCAATGATACTTAGTGAGACACTGGAGACGTTAGCTGCTTATGAGGAAAATAAGAACAAGGCACCAAGTGAAGTTTATTCAGAACTACGACAAGAAGGTGTCGCCCTTTTTAACCGTCATCGTTCATTTAAACTAGATAGCCTCTAAACAAATGCTCGAATTCATCAAAAGGAATCTAGAACACAAGGGAGAATCATCAAGGTGAGCAAAGGAGGGAACCATCTTGACAACGGATCTTCAGACAAGTGATAAAACTCCCCCCACAAAGCCTAAAAAGCCTAATCCTGACACCATGGGGGAATTGGCTCTTAAACAAGCCAAGTATTTTGATGTTGTGCTTACGGATGGCGAGATCTGGAATTGTAAACTACTCGAATATGGACGATACGATCTACTTGTAGAAACGGAATTAGGGAAGATTTTGATTCCAAAGCACTCTATAAAATACTTCATCGTGGAGAAAAACGAGGATTAAAACTCGCATGACTTAAAGATAAATTTATACGTTGCAGGAGTTTCCTGTGGATTGTCGAATTGGATCGATTAACTAAATATCGGACAATGCAAAAAGCCAGCAGGACTGTAGGAGATTGGACCCTCCTACTTTTCTGACCACCGACACAACCGGTATCAGGCGTATGCACGCGTCCGCTGGCATTGCTATTCTAGGGCCATTGTACCTTACGAATGCAAGTTGCAGCAACTATAAAAGTACATGACTGTACTATATATTGCTGGAAGCGGAAGCAAGCATTAACTCATGAGAAATTAGAGCCCTGTACCCCGTAAGTCGGAGGTGCAGGGCTTTTTGGTTGCCGGTCATATCGATCGTTGAGCCAAGTGTCTAGTCCAGGCGGTGGGACAAGCAGTAGGGACATGGATAAACCAGGCGTCTGAATCGAGGGCGAGCTGTAGTGGATGGTGACCACCCCGTGGGTGAAGAACAAAGGTGGAGAACGCCCGAGCAGAGGACACGGGAGGGTGGCGTTAAAGGCTAAGCCACTGCTCGCCCAGAAGAGCTACAGGTTGTAGGGTGAGACGGGAGACCGTCCGGCAAGGGACGCTAGAAGAGCGTTGGCCAACCTGTAGTGACCGTCCTGTGATACATCTGTGCCCACCACTGGAAACCGTGGAATACATAACTGATTGAACCTAGCCGGCAGAGAGTTGGCTAGGAAGCCCCAAGAGGCGTTATCAGAGGGAACAGGTGTAAGTGAGGTAGTGCAGCAAAACCAGGAGAGAGACCTGGGACACGTAAAGGCAGACCTGGGGTGTCCGTCCAAGGAGACGATAAGCGAAGAAAGGGTATCGACGACCGCCGGGGCATGGCTCCGAGGGTAGATATTCTCTGCTCTGATTTAAAGGCAGGGCAGGGGACGCTGCGCTTATCTCCTCTCAACCAAACATTCACCAAGGGTAGGTAGGAAAAAACAGAAGAGTGTGATTCGATACCTTTGTAAAGCCGCGTCAACGAGATTTGGTGTTCCTTAATTTCCCTTACATGTTCTAAAAAGATGTGAAACCCACGATAAATGCAGTGGTAGCAACGAAAAACGGGTCTATGCACATCGTGAGGTGTTATGAAACCCATGCAAAACCAGCGTGATAACGGGGTTTTTTAGATGTGCGCACATCTATTTATCCTGCGCGCGTGCAACACGCAGTGCATGGTGTTGCGATGAGTAGGTTATGGATTTGAAAGGAGTAAAAATCAATCTATCTCAATCTTTTAGGAGGATGAGTGGGAGGGGTGAGGCCGTAGGCCGAGGGGAGGAGCGAAGCGGCTTCCCCTGTATCGTGACTGTGGAGCTTGTGGTCAACCCTGCTTTTGGGTTGTCCATCAAATCCACAGTCTGTATTTAGTGATAAACAGACTAGCTTCTATACATATAGCCAATTTGTTTACTCTCATCCGGGTTCCTTTTGGGTTGTAGTTTGTGATTTTATCTGACCGTTTAACCGTCGCTTTATTTCTTTTATCAGGGACACCCTATACAATGAATAGGGTGCATGAACATGATGTTTATAGGTGTTTTACAGACTCCATATCACGAGGTGAACAGGGTGCCCAACAATGATCACTTGACTCTAAAAGAGGCTGCACAACATTTTGGTGTGTCGGTTCAGACTATTCGTAGGTGGATTAAGGACGGGAAACTAGAGGCAGAATTACAGGATAGCCCGTATGGTCGACAGTACTTTATCCCTGCTTACCAGATAAAAACCGCAGCTGAAGTTCAAGACGTGGTCAAAGTCGATCGTACAGTAGACATGGCCTCTTTAGTGCGTGTGATGGATCAGTATCTAAACGAGCGTGATCAATCGTTATTAGATGTTTTACAGTCTGTTCAATCAGATATAAGGGAGTCTATACAACGTCATGAACAACGAGAAGAGGAATTAATAAAGGAGATTAGGGTAGCGCGGGAGGAAAACAAAGAATTACGTGACTTTATTGATAATCGACTAGAGGAACAAGAACGGAAAACGGAAGAACGAGACGCGAAATTGACGGATGCACTGCGCCTAATGGAGGAGATTCGCTCTTTACAGGAACAAGCTTCGGCATTAGAGAGCCAACAATCGAAAGAGGAATCAAAACGTCGTCCATGGTGGCGGTTTGGAAGGTAACCAAGGGTCTGTCAATAATTTTGTGTAAACTTCCTGAATTAAAACTATAAAATATATTATTTAACTTATATATGGGAATTATGTGTTTTGAGGGTTGATAGCCATTAACGCCTTATATTCATCTTCTTTTTTCACATAAATCTCGTTATAGCTAATTTGCGTGTCTCTAGAAGTCCACCCACCCGACGGTCCGTTTAAATTCATTGGTTTTTTCACTGAGTATCTAACGTTACAGTCGTCTAATTTCCTGAGAATTCGAAAATAATCCTCATCATTTTGTGCTACATAGACCAGTACCTTTGGTGAAAATAAACTTTTAAAAAGCCTAATCACATTTAACACCTCGATATTTAGTATATTTGTTTCGGTGTCTTCTTGCGTCTCATAAATTCAACGTCAAATACACATCATCAAGCTGATCTTGCGTGATCCCGATATACCTAAGCGTGATGGATGGTGCTGAGTGATTCAGCAGCCTCTGTAACAGTGTAATGTCCTGCCCTTGTTTGAAGGCGTGATACGCAAATGTTTTGCGTAACGTATGTGTTCCAATGCGGTCTTTTATCCCCACCGCTTTAGCGGCCTTATTTAGGGCTTTCCAGGCTTGCACCCTCTGTATATGGGTATTTCCCTTCCGGGAGGCGAAAAGCGGCTCAGAACGTAAATATGAGGCTCGTTTTTCTAGGTACTCCTCAATGGCCTTCTTTGAATTGTTGCTGATTGGAAAAGTCTTCGTTTTTCCCGTTTTTTTCTCTCGAATCGTGATTCGATCCAGCACTTTCCCTCTCTCACTGAGAACATCTTCGATGTTCAACCGCAAAAGATCGCTCACGCGCAGCCCGCTGTTGATCCCCAACACGAACAGACAGTAATCACGCAAATTGCTTCCGCGAAGCATCAATTTCATGGCTTCAATTTTCTTTTTGTCGCGAATCGGTTCCACGAATTCCATTTAGAAACACATCCATATCGTTTAAATGATTATGTTTCATTGTAGCCTAAGCTTGAAAAACAGTACAGTACAAAAAACGCCGAAACCCCTTGTGTCACATGGGATTCCGGCGTTTTCCTGAAAGAAACACAATAGCATTGTGTTTCTTTCGTTCTTGCATTATGTCATCGTAAATGATATACAATGTGTCTCGCATATTATTTAAAACTAAAAATTAGAGCTTGAATCGGAGTCTTCTTCATTTGGATCTACATCATTCGACGATGTATTTAAGCTCTGAACACTCTCTTTCATATGACTAGTAGCGATTTTTCGATCAGAATCTCCTAAGTCTCTATTTACCATTTTGTCATGCTGACGGAGTAATTGTTGTAAAGCACCACTCTGCAAATCCTTAACTGCCCGTTCCATATTGTTAACTTCCATCTTCATCTGATTCATGACCTTATTAGCCTGGTGGTTCGATATCAATCCAAGTATGGTTAATGCTAAACCAACCAACGTCAAAAAGAGACCAAACCATGTAATCGCCGATGCCATTGATATATCAACTGTAGCCATTTTTACTCCTCCGGCCAATTTTCCCACAACCATTGATATGCGCGGTCTTTGAATCCAGAAGCTGCCCACATGTTACCGACGTCAAAGACTATTATGCTACCCTTGCCAGGTATACTTTCTACACAGCGTTTTAGTACATCTTCCGCCGAAATATCTGTTTTGATAAACCAAGTTGAATCCAAGTGATGCCACCAAGTTTTATAAGTTTTTAAGTGTTCAATAAGAGGTTTGTAGTCCTCTTCTGTGGCCTTATGAAGATCATAACTTACACACAATATCGCCATATCATGGCCTCCGTGTAACGATGTATTGCCGACATAATTCGTACGACCGAGCGTTTAAGTTCCAACAGCTGAGATGTCCGCGAGATGTTACTGCATATCATCATACAAAATATTGAATTGTTAAGACAGCTGATAACTCACGATGTGTATGTTTTTTTGCTTCCCAGTTCCAAGCGCTCGAACATAATACGACTGCCGATATTCTATATCCCCTAAAGGGTCCCCTTTCCCATGTAAAGTCTCATTGTCACTGTCGAGGTTCACTTCAGTGATAGTGGTTGTAGCAGGTGAAACAGCAAGAATATTCCACGTTTAAGGAATAGAGCCCATTTTGGTGGTCGATACTGCCCTTAGTTGCATATCGGTTCACCTCAGTTGCATAAGCATGACAATAAGGTTTTAGTTGGTTGCACTTTTGGGCACAAGCCCTTAGAATGGAGGTGACAAGAGGTGAAATGGATGATCGAGAAACTGGAACGGGATCTTGCCGTCACGGAATTGAATAATTTCGTTGATGATCTCTCAAGACGTAATCCTGAACGGGCCCGAGCCGTGTACCTTGTTTTATACAACCTTGTGCAACGGGCTACTGTAATGGAGCCCATGGAAGCACTTCATTTGAAAACAATGACAGGGGCATATGGAGAATTGGCTGCTTCTGCTCCAGTAATGCCTCCCGAGGAATTGCGTACTCGGTTGCATCAAGTTGTAACGGAAGTAGCGGACAGTGCTGCGACTACACCCGGAATGGTGTTTACAACAGGACAAGTCGCGCGCGCCTTTGGTGTGTCAATACCTGCCGTTCGCAAGTGGATACAGACTGGTCGAATTAGTCTTTCCTATCAAGAAGAGAGGAATAAAAGAGTAGTAATTCCGGCAGATGCGGTTTGGAAAACTCAAGATGGGAGAACTTTGCGTGTCGGTGATGTGGTACGCAATGCGGAACGGCGATGCCGTTCCGAAAATCGAGTCACACAAGCAGAAGAATTGGAAAATGCTCGTCAGCAGTTGATGCACTTTGAGCAGCTCTACCGTGGTAAGTACGAGAAAATTTTCGGGAATCGTCATGAGGAGACCTTGACGCCGGATGAACAACGGGATGCCGCTGAATGGCGTTTTTTGCTGAGTGCATTGGAAGAGGATCATGGCCGGTAAGAACAGTCACTGGAACAAAATTCGGAGTCGATTACAGACACCACCAGAAGAGTTTACCGACTTCGGTCTCCTCGAAGATGTCTTTTCTGGGAATCCAATTGTGTCAATCCAAAAAGGGGACGGAGGTTCGTCTTCAGAGGATTCATCCAGCCGACGCCGCACGATTAAATTCACAGACGGAAGTCGCTTACGCTGTACGGAACGGCGTGTTTTGAAGAAGTTCTTCTATCATTACCAGTGGGAAAGTGAAGATGGAACTAAGAAATTGGCGTGGGGCAGTGAGGAACATGGAGGAGATAGGCGGTATCAAACTGAAACCGAACCGTTTCATGTTCATCCGCCCAACGCCATTCATGGAATGGATCGGGCTACAAATGGGTTCCATCGGGACTTATTTGCTATCGTTGAACTCATTCAGTATGTCATCATGATGCAAAACTGAAAAAAAGGAAATTCAGATGAGGTGAATTTGACCCTCGTCTTTTTGTTTTAGTGAGTATTATAGTCATAATGAACGAGGCCGGCCTCGTTCATTATGACTACTAAAAAAGGTAAATATCTTCTGTTTCACAAAAGTGGTACGAACCTTTTGTACCTTTAGTGCGCCCTATAGCTAGGGAGGGATTATATATGGGTATTCGGGTCGAGGGGGAACCACCATATCCGACAACTCAAGAAGAACTGGATAAATACTGCAACCGTTTCATTCAAACCTTTGGGGTGCGCTAATGTTGTTGATTTACCCGAAATCGCAGCCGAACCGACAGAATTGATGGCAATGATGTCTGACTGTCACGTCGTTCTCTTAGGCACAAACCCGTTTCCTTCCCCAACCAAGGCGAGATATGCGCAGAACCTTGCTGATGTTGCTAGTACAATGGGGTTATATGCGAGATCGCGGGAGTATTATCATTGGGAAACCAATGAGCGAAAGCTAAGGCTCCTGAAGGAATTAAATGCCAAATACATGCTTAAATGGGCTTTGAGAAATTTTGTTGCTATTCGAACAGGTACTATGCCAGTCACATACGCGGATTTGAAACGGCAGCTTCTAGGAACGGAAGAGGGTTGCCTACTGGATTGGGCTGAGAATGTGACAGATTCCGATTACACAACTGCGGAAAGTCAGTTGGAAATATCAAAACGATTTAGCCTATTTGCTCAAAAATGGCTTGAGGAAAGTTCTTCAATAAGAAAAAACGGATTAAGGGAGCGTACCTAAAATAAGGCTCATGTGTCGTAGATAATTCCGATAGTAGACGTGGCACTACTCAAAAGGTGACTAAACACCTATTATCGGCCTAATAAATAGTATCGCACGGCAAACAAAGACCGGGGAGATTTCTCCTGGGTCTTTTGCTCTATCTTTGGAAACACAATAGCCTTGTGTTTCTTTCGATCTGTCGCTAACTCACCGTAAAGAATCGAAGACATGGTCGATGTGATGGAATGATATAGAACTTGGATTCCCTATAACGGACCTTTTTGGACGTACATCAAGCACCATTATTGCGCTAACGTAGCATAGCGACATAACAACTTTAGGGAAGCACATACCAAAATTAGGATGGGGAGAAGGGGGCAGACTTACTCTTCACTGCGTACAAAATGGTTGATTTTCCCTTTGATCACAGTTATGATATCGATATGATGTTTATAATGATTCACAATGATGCTTTAGAGGTGCTGTTTAAATGACAACAGAAGAATTAAAGCGTGTAAACATTCGAGTCACTCCAGAGGTTTATGAATGGTTCATGAACAAATCTAAGCGAACGGGTGTATCAATGTCTTCGTTAATGTTTCTGGCACTGGAGGCTCACGTGCAGCAGCAACTATCGCTCCCTTACACTTGTTTGTGGCAGGATGAAAGTGCAGGATGTGGCGGCGTAAAACTGCAGTTTTACGCCGCCACAAATCAAGACTTGTTTGTGTAACAAAATGGCACTTGCCAACA
>NZ_JBHUCX010000006.1:0-4171 GCF_042678105.1 Alicyclobacillus fodiniaquatilis | reverse complement strand
GGGCGGTACCGGACCAGAGGGAGGATAAGGAGACCAAAATGCTTTATGGGGAGAAGCGCGCCGTGATAGCCTATGAGCGGGAGGCCCCGGCTCCTAAGCATGAGACCTGAAAGCCCTCGGTGATAACCGAGGGCATCCAATATGTTTGTGAGCACGAATTATGTAGTTATATCTTCTGGAATTTAAAATTAGTTTCTCTCTTTCTTTTTTGGGGGGGGGTTATTTGTACAGAGGTATATTTATTTTGGGTTATAAAAAAGCGCTGAAAAACCAATGACTGCACAGAAAATCAATCATTTCTACCTGCTGCAATTCGATTTTATAGGTTGACCCAGTTATTATTACTGGGTAGAATTTTAATGGAAGGAATTCACCGATGGATGTCGAATTTACCAATTGCATGACGAACTAATTATGACGCCCAAACATGATGAAAGCCCGCTGCGGCAAACAGCGAGCCTTCGGTGACGCAGGATTGGCACTCCTGAGTCAACATGTTAACCAGGTCCAACCCCTGATTAACTGTACAGGTATAGTATACTACAAAGTATGCCATTTTCCTGCAACAGTTTTATCCATTTTGGCTTTTCAAGGGTGCCTGGCTTCTTGCCACGGTACCCTTTTTTGATAAGCATTCATTTTAGGTGAAGGAGGCTTGAGCGAACCACTAAAAAAGGACAAAAAAATAGCATCGGTTCGCAGCCGACGCCATTGTGTACCCGAAACAAAACTCACAAAAAAAGGGTATCACATTGGACTATTAAATGCAACCTTTTTTCGCAGTTCGCGCTCAAAATGAATCCAGCACAAGTGGAAGACAAACAGGAAGAAATAAACGCCTATAGCAATGCAAAATTTTACACAGAAATCCGTCAAAAATTACTTCGTATGAACCTTGAAGCCAGCGTAATTGCTGTGTTCACCGGGTATCATACACTTTGCGATCCCGATACAGGGGTCTTTTCACGCGATGATGTAAAGATACGTGAAATAACAGGTCTCCCCCGTTCCACTGTCCATTGGGCTACGAATCGACTCTTTAAAAGCGAGCTGATTGCACATAGAGTGGACGGTACGCATGAAATCGCGGGTTATGAAGTGCACCGCAAACTTGATAAACCAAGTTATTTCCGACTAACCAGTAAATTTTTCGAACTCCTCCCGACCGTTGTGCATCACAAAAACTCAGGGTTACTTCTTTTTGCCTTAGAAATCTTAGATTGTTCGCGTCATTACAACTACGAGATCGTTCGTAATGTGGAAACGCTTGTCAACGAGAAGCGGATTGGTAGCACTCGGTTACGCGCCTTAAAAGCCTTGGAGCTGCTAAGGGGCTTTGCTGACTGGTCAATATTCCCTAACAAGAGAGACACCGATGACTTGGTGCAGTTCTGGCCAGTCAAAGACGAGAGGGACGAGTCACAGGATAAACTACGTGCAACACACGGCAAAGTCACTAGAGAGACCAGGAAGGGTTATCTATTTGCAGGCGGGGAAAATCCACCAGATTGGCGCGAACTGTCACGTAGCACTCGAAAAATCATCCAGCATGGTATTGACCTCAAATTGCCAGAAGATGTAATCATCCGTATGGGGGGGCTTTTTGGCAGCTTGTGTGCACGAAATAAGATTGAGAAGAGACTTCCATACCTACGAAAAATACTAAAGAACGGTTCGTTGTTCGGACAGCTAAATATGCTACTATGCAGGGCAAGACAGCAAGATGTAGCGTAATCAACACATATCTTCCCCCCTTTTAAAACCGCGTTTAAAGCACGGTTTATTTGAGCATGGCTAAATCATCATTGAACCCAGGAAACGCCTTTTAAGGACGAATTGCAGGCGTATGATGCAGTGTAACCGGCATTTAGATCTGGATTTTTTATGGCCAAAATTCATTTTCGTCTAACAGATGCGCATTCATCTGTGGATATCCTGTGGATAAAAAAATCAAGGTGTCCAACAAAAATAGCTTACTTGTGGATAATATATTGGCACTGTCCAACAGGTTACAGAATATGTCTAATATCTGATCTATGAAAATGCTTGATATCGAGGTAATAGGAAGAAAAATGAGGTTTTCTGTGTGGCCGCTTAATTGATCTTTTATTAACAGAAAGATCATGATAGAACAATGTGGAGTGCCTTTGGCACATATCCACTATCTTTAACAGAAGAATCATGATTCTACAAAAAGAAAGCTCGCTCACGCGAGCGCAATTAGATATAAACATATGTTCGATCTATATCATCTTCGGATCCGTTACCTGGTGGGCACAGCTTGACCCATCGTACCGAGAATGTGGTGTTCGCGTACGCTCCCTTGGTCGGCCGCCGATGGTGGTCATCGTTGAATACGGTGTTCCGGACGAAACAGCAGATCCATTGTGCCTGGTGGAAATGGAAGAGAGCATTCGGCAAGTACTCTACACAGGCGTCCCACTCACCCAGCCCACACCTGATGCGCCGTTGGGTTGGCCACGCCGTCCGCTCCACGATAAGCGGTCCCGGGCTGAAACTCGGCCTGCAGGACACCGTCAACCTCGGCTGGAAGCTGGCAGCCGTCATCCACGACGATGCTCGGGGGCGAGTTACCAGACACCTACGAGATGGAGCGGCGCCCGCTGGCGCAACGCGTGATGATGCACACACTGTTTCAAACGGCTCTGACCGTCCCGGCGCGTAAGTCACAGCACTGCACGAATTGTTCGGGGATCTGCTTACAGTTCCCGACAACTTCCGACACATTGCCAAACGATGGCCGTCAGCGATATTCGCTACGAGTCGGGCGACCACCCGTTGGTCGGGCTGTTCGCCCCGGACATGGACCTACACATCGCTAGCGAAACCGGTCCGTTAGGCTCAATTGACACGGGACGCTCGTCCCCTACTGCTTGACATGATATAGACCGGCTTGCTGTCCGATGGACCGTGGGAGCCTGTACGTTCGGTTGAGCGATCATCACAAGCAAAGTCCTTTTGTTTCGTCCGGACACTACTTGGCGTGGGCGACGTCGTCGTGGTATCCGGACGCCGGAGAGATTAACGCGTTGCGAACCGCCGCTAGGCATTGGGTCGGACACGTGGGAAGGGCACTTTGGCCAAGCTTACTATCTACGCTATCTCTCTCATTAGGGCAACGGGGTGCAAAGCTGAATAATCATTCAGTTTTCTTTTTCGATTTTTGCGTTTTATCAGTCAATTTTATATTCTTGCTCTTCGCATGTTCCACAAGTTCCTCGTATAATTTGTCCGCTTGCTCTCTCGTGATTTTCATCTAGAAACCCTCCGTGTACTATTTACTATCTTCAGTGTTCCCAGATTAAAGCTCGAACATACTCCCCCCTCCCCTGCCATAGACATTAAAGTAAAGCCCTACACCACAACACCAATGGTGATGGACTATAGTGCAGAATTTTGAGGAGGAACACTATGGAAGAGAGGGTACGAAAGGTCCGAAGCGATAAGAAGATGGGTATAAATCCGATCATCAGCATTGAACTTAATGATGCTTTAGCACGCCTTGGATACGTCTGTGATCGTCCTGTAAAAGACATTGGTGAGACCCTTGTTGTTCTTGCATTGAACAACAGAGAAATTATAAATACGATTGCAAGAAAATTCAGGAGACCGTATTGGTATACGGATACAATCATGATAAATGGAGATCCAGAACTTCCTAAAATGAAGTGGGTAATTCAAGGTGATACGGTTAGACCTGGTTTACGTTTTAGTCAGCCTCATTACGAGAAGATCAGCGAGCTGGCTTATGCGTTGGACACATCCAAAATTAAGGCAGCTGCACTACTTCTGATTTATGCCACACATAATGAGCAGTGCCTATCTCATTTGCTAACTAAATATGTGAAATATCAGCTTGATCACAGACGAATGGAGAACCTACGTCGTGTTGTGGATTACACAAACCAAGGAAAGCCGGAACAGTTCCAAATCAATATCCCTATCCTTTTGAACCATATTTATTACTGTATGGGTGATAATGTTAAACCCATAGGCAAAGCTGTATCAAAGTGGATGTCGGGATTGGGACTTGATTCTTGACATCCTGTTTGTGGCAGGATGAAAGTGCAGGATGTGGCGGCGTAAAACTGCAGTTTTACGCCGCCACAAATCAAGACTTGTTTGTGTAACAAAATGGCACTTGCCAACA
>NZ_JBHUCX010000005.1:0-55722 GCF_042678105.1 Alicyclobacillus fodiniaquatilis | reverse complement strand
CTTCCGAAGAAGTCCGCTCGACTTGCATGTATTAGGCACGCCGCCAGCGTTCGTCCTGAGCCAGGATCAAACTCTCAACAAATGTTGTCTTGCTTTTCGTGGTTACCCACGTTGAATCGCTCAAGGCGTGGCTGTGTGTTTAGTTTTCAAGGTACCAATTTGAAGCCAAAACTGCTTGACTTCATGCCATGCATCAGACAAGCTAAACCCGAATGATGCTGGGCTTGTTTGCCGCCGCTGTCTTAGCGACGTTTGCTATCTTAGCACGCCTTTCAAATCCGAGTCAAGCATCTTTTTATCTTTTTTTATTTGTGCATCAAAACTACCGAGTTTTATCTATAATGTATAGCTCACTGATAGTGATTTCACGACTTATAGTATGAGGTTCTCACAACACCTTATTGTACAGATTTTCACTCTTGTTATTGCTGACCATCATGGCTTCAACACCAATTTGCAATATTAAAATGTCCTGTTCACTGTCGACTGCCTGCATGATTTTCAACATGAGATTCTGCACAGGGATTCCAATCACATAGTACAATGGCCCATGACCAAATGCACACCCTCCATCATGCAAGGACACGTCAATCACATTCGGATCGAACCAACAGCGTATTGTAGAGACTTTAAAAATGAACTGCGCATGGGGAAATAATGACCGTATATATAGGAAGTGATTTTTTAAATGTGGCTGTACAGAACAAAAAGTGAAAAAAATATCTGGATTGGTCTTGACTTCGCCAAATAGCCCGTGGTATCTTACTCAATGCGCGCTGCGAGTGTTTCGCGACGCTGCGAACGACACGGAGGGGTACCAAAGTGGCCAAATGGAGCGGACTGTAAATCCGTTGCGGAATGCTTCGTAGGTTCGAATCCTACCCCCTCCACCATCTGCAATTGTGCTTGTAGATTGCATAGTTAATGCAAATGTGGGCATGATGGGCAGATATACAATATGGTGAGTATGGCGAAGGGGTTAACGCACCGGATTGTGATTCCGGCATACGTGGGTTCAATTCCCACTACTCACCCCATATTGGGGAATAGCCAAGCGGTAAGGCAACGGTTTTTGGTACCGTCATGCGAAGGTTCGAATCCTTCTTCCCCAGCCATTGTGCCCTTAGCTCAGCTGGATAGAGCGTTTGACTACGAATCAAAAGGTCGGGAGTTCGAATCTCTCAGGGCACGCCAGTTTCGTGGGGGTATAGCTCAGCTGGGAGAGCACCTGCCTTGCAAGCAGGGGGTCATCGGTTCGAATCCGTTTACCTCCACCACTTTCCTCGATAGCTCAGCGGTAGAGCATCCGGCTGTTAACCGGAGGGTCGTAGGTTCGAATCCTACTCGGGGAGCCAGCGCACGGCCCCATGGTCAAGCGGTTAAGACACCGCCCTTTCACGGCGGTAACGCGGGTTCGAGTCCCGCTGGGGTCACCATTTGTGGACTTTGTACTAAACCACAATTACATATGATAACATGGACGTTTAGCTCAGTTGGGAGAGCATCTGCCTTACAAGCAGAGGGTCGGCGGTTCGAGCCCGTCAACGTCCACCACGCCGCGGGGTGGAGCAGTTGGCAGCTCGTCGGGCTCATAACCCGAAGGTCGCAGGTTCAAGTCCTGCCCCCGCAACCACAAGGCTCGGTAGCTCAGTCGGTAGAGCAGAGGACTGAAAATCCTCGTGTCGGCGGTTCGATTCCGTCCCGAGCCACCATTAAGGTCATGGCGGCGTAGCTCAGCTGGTTAGAGCACACGGTTCATACCCGTGGAGTCGGTGGTTCGAGTCCACTCGCCGCTACCATAATTGATTTGACAGGGTTTTGCGCTTTATGTGTACCGTGTGGTCGTTGCGAGACACGGTTCCACTCACCAGAAACCACTTGTTTCTTGAGACTATTCAAGAAGGAAGTGGTTTTTTTATTGATCAAATTTGCAATTAAAGATTGTTTTGTCTTCTGCGCCGCACTCGCCTTTTTAGCATGTTCCGCTCTCTCCCTAAGATCAATCATGTTCTTCTCTCCAAGTAGTGAGAAAATACGACTTACGTCTGCACCAGACAATGGCGGGCTTGGATATTCGTTCTTGAGCCTAATCAACTTTCTCTCCATAAACTCTGTCAACAGGATTCCGTATATCAAGTTCAATTCGGCGAGATCGCCGTAGTCAAGCCTCACCATTTGACGCAGATACCTCATGAATTACTCTATTTTCACTGTCGATCACTGATGGCCCATGTCTCTGTTTGTCCGATTTACGAGAACGATGCGCAAAGAAGAAACTTCTCAAACTTATAGGTAGAACCACCATCAGGAAATGGCCAGATTCGCCTTAAGAGTAACTCAATATCCAGATGGATTACCAAATACATCCTACCACACGCTCATACACATCTCGATCACAATGCCTGCCCCGAAACTAAAGCGCGCACCTCGTTGCCGCGCCATTCTCGATGTGCTGATTGATTGACGTTTGCACGATTCCAGCTGGTTACAAAATACACCACAGATGACGCGCGAAAAGGGAAAAGGGCAAATTCATCTGATCTCATGCCAGCTTTCCGCCACATTCGACATTGTGCTGTCCACCCGCGTCTTGCACAAATGACCTGTATGTATGTCGTTTGCCGTTCAACAAAACGGCACAGGAGGGATGCGCGTTTCTCATCCTACCCTGCGCCGCTATCCGTAAAGGGTTGTTGCTCCGGTCGCCCCTGCCCATCAGTAGTGTTGATTGGCGAGCATTCCCATCGACCACTTGCATGAATACGCAAAAAGCATATTTTGCGCTGCCCGATTGCTTGCCGCCTATACTTTAAGCGCTTTCACTTCAAGAACAACTCCACTACTGGCACCGCCACGTCAGGTCTCTGAATCGGCAGTTCCAAAATGACATTGCCCGCTTCTACGGAAGCGCCATGTGGAACATTCACGCTTTCCACAGCTTCCCCAAATTGAATTTCAGACGCGTCATTCAAAAATTGAGCGTACTTCACGCGGCCAGCCAACCCCGGCAATTGAATGTGCTTGAACGGCCATGAAAAAATGTGCAAATACAGGCGATCCCCCCGCTGTGTGTAGCGACAATCAGGCGGCGCGGTAAATTCGCTGTTTGTGGCGCCGTAGATGGAGCGCGAGTGTAGACGCATCCACTTCCCGATGCCGCGCAATGTCTCCAGTGCGCGCTCATCGATCTCACCACGGGCATTCGGCCCGACGTTGAGCAGCAGATTGCCGCCCTTTGACACCGTGTCAATCAGCATTTTTACGAGAAGATCAACTGATTTCCAATCGAGATTATCTCTATCGTATCCCCAACTGCCATTGAGCGTTTGACAAGCCTCCCAGATCACCGGTTTGCCGTCTTTGAGTATCAATCCGCTCGGTTGATACTGCTCTGGTGTACCCACGCCTCTGTCGAGATCGAGCCGGTCATTGATTAGGATGTTTGGCTGGAGCTCAAGCACCATTTTCTCCAACGCTGCAGATTGCCAGTCATCTGCCCCTTTGCCCTTGGACCAACCCCAATTTTCTCGCGCATAGGAGAAATCGAACCATAAATAATCCACTTTTCCGTAATTCGTCAACAGTTCTCTCACTTGACCATGCAGGTACGCCGCATATTTCTTGATATCCCGTTCAGCGGCTTGCCGCTTAAACGCTTCATCGTCGCGCTGAGGGTGAAGTCCATCCACAGGAAACTCCGGATGATGCCAATCAATGAGCGAGTGATAAAAGCCCACCTTCAGCCCTTGCTCGCGAAACGCATCGACCATGGGACGCAGCAAATCTTTTTGGACAGGCGTGTTCGTCGCCTTGTAATCGGTCAACTGTGAATCCCAGAGCGCAAATCCCTCGTGGTGTTTCGTCGTCACGACAAAATACTTCATACCCGCGTCTTTGGCAGCTTCGGCCCATACCTGCGGATTGTACAAATCGGGATCGAAATGCTCAAAGTATTGATTGTACTTATCTGGGTGAATGCGCTCCCGATTCATAACCCACTCATGCCGGGCTGCGGCTGAATATAAACCCCAGTGGATGAACAGCCCAAAGCGATCATTCAACAACCAACTGGGATCTCCATACTGCTCTGGCCATAGATAATCTGTCACATTGCTTCCCTCCTCAACATATGCGTGAATGCGATTCTTGTCACTTGAGTGATTCCAGGAATTTCACATCTTTTGGATCCGGTTGATATTGACTCGTGTCAAACGGTTTGCCCATTGCGCTTTGTGACATCTTGATGTACTGATCCAAGCCGAGGTTTTCGACACCTTGCACATATGTGTTCCAATCCTTATCAATGGATTTCGATCCGACAATGAATTCGCTCGTCCATTGGTTCACGAAATTATCGATGTTGGTTTGGTACATTGCGTACTGCTGGTTTTCCGCAGTGGGAATCCAGACATTCCCTGGGTATACTTCCGGCGGTTGATGACCTGCGTAATTTTTCTCAGTCTCCAACTGAAGCAGACTGCTGGTCAAGCCACTGGGCGAATATGGAGGAACTGCGACGCCACCGTTTCGCCAGATTTCGGATTGGTCGATGGGACCCATCTGATCCCAGCCTTCATTTTGCTGCGATCCGCCGTTGTAAAACTTGTTCCAGTCGGTGTTGAACAACGCTTGTTTTCCGTCTAGACCGAGCTGGCCCTTCTTCGCAGGAGTCCAGTATTTACCGCTCGGCCCGAAGTCTAGCATTTGTGTTCCTTCTGGTGTCCAGATGAAATTCAATAACTTCATCATCTGAATCTCTTCGGTCTTGGATGCCTTATTGGTAATGGCAAAAGACGCGCCACTTGGAACCGGTGAATAGAAGGTGGCATACTGCACACCATTCGGACCTTTCAACGGCGCCATGGTCGCCCAATTTTTAATAATGGATGGAACGCTGGTGACGGCGGCAAAATTCCCTTCAGGAACCATCGCCACCTTGTTTTGAGCGACCTCTCTGTCCACGATGCTCTCTTTTTGACTAAACGCCTGACGATCCAACAAGCCTTGGGTGTACAGACTGTGAATATACTCGAGCCCCTGCTTCCATTGATCTTGAATCGGCGCGAAGGTGATTTTCCCGTTATTCACGTCGAAATAATCTGACCCATCGTCGTAAATAAACGAGTTCATCAGAAATGTCGTCGGATTTCCGTTCCATCCATCTGTGTCACCTGTCAGTGGTGTAATGCCATGTTGTTTCAGGGCTTCGAGCGTTTGCGTAAATGCTTGCGTTGTCGTCGGCACCTGTAATCCATATTTCTTTAACAACGCGCTGTTAATCCAGAGCTTAGAGGACCACATGCAGTGAAAACAATAATTGTAGCCCGGGAGCGCATAAATATTTCCATCCGGTGCAGTCACATCTTGTTTCAACCCTGGATCAGTTTGTATGGCCTTTTCGAGATTGGGTGCATATTGTTTGATCAGATCATTCAAGGGAACCAAGATTCCTTGTTGTGAATACTTCAATACATCCGCATTGGAGAACGATCCACTCCAAAATACGTCTGGATAATCTCCGCTCGACAGGAGCAAAGACTGTTTTGTCGCCACGTCGCTGCTCGGAACTTGCACCCAATTAATTTTGATGTTGAATTTCTTCTCCACATATTTTGTAAACCAGTTGGTATTCAGATTGATGATGTCGCCGCCTGGAGAAGCGAACATCGAGACCGCAGTGACGCCGCCTGATGACGAATTCGACGATGTATTCGCTGGAGAGTTGGACGAGGGACTACTGCACGCAGTGACGCCAAAGACCAGAACTGCGGCCATCCCCGCTGAAGAGACAAATTTTTTAGAAGTTTTTCGTTTCAAAACACCTGACCTCCTCATATCGCTCCAAATACGTTCCCTTATCGCTCACCAGGCCCCCGGTATACGGGTCACATGGATGTATTTGATTCACAAGGTCGGCTTGGTGATGCATTTCTTGACTGTCCCACTCCTCACCCCCCTTCAAAAATGGCTTCATGTCTCACGCGCTGATTTCACTCATTGGAGAGACTCTAAAAATTGAATATCTTGTGGATCTGATTGAAACGAACTGGTATCGAACGGCTTTTTCATGGCATCCTGCGACATCTTGAGATACTGCGCCAAATCCAGATTGTTCAAACCTTGTACGTATGTGTTCCAGTCTTTGTCGATGGATTTGCTGCCGACAATAAACTCGCTCGTCCACTGTTTTACGTAGTTGTCAATATTGGTTTGATCCAATGCGTATTGTTGGTTTTCGGCGCTTGGAATCCAAACACCGTTGGGATACACCTCTTTTGGTTGATGCCCGGCGTAATTTTTCTCCGTCTCCAGTTGCAAAAGACTTTGTGTGATGCCGGTATAAGAGTACGGCGGAGCCGCGACATCGCCATCGCGCCATACCTCGTTTTGATACATCGGACCCATTTGGCTGTAACCCTCGTTTTGCGGCTTGGTCAATTTACCCCAATCTGTCTTAAAGAGCGCTTGTTTGCCGTTCAGCCCTTTTTGCCCCTTCTTGGCTTTCGTCCAGAGGTTCCCTTCCGGCCCAAAATCAAATACCTGGTTCCCCATCGGCGTCCAAATGAAGTTGAGTAGCTTCATCAACGCGATCTCCTGAGCTTTGGTCGCTTTGTTGGTGATTGCAAACGTAATACCACTTGGACCATTGCCGCTGAATGCCGCGTACTGAACGCCATCTGGTCCCTTCAAAGGAGGCACTGTCAGCCACTGTTTATAGTTGTTGCTTGTCGCTGTGTAGTTCACAAAGACCGCCGAATCCCCACCAGGCGCAGCGCCGACCTTCCCAGCGGCGACTTCACGCTGCAAAATACTCGTTTGCTGGCTGTATACCTGGTGATCCAATAAACCCTCTGCATACAAGTTGTGGATATACTCCAGACCTTGCTTCCATTGGGGTTGAACGGGCGCGAACGAAACTTTCCCGTTGTTCACATCGAAGTAATCTGTGCCGTCGTCATAGATGAATGCGTTCATCAAAAATGTCGTGGGGTCGGAATTCCAGCCATCTGTTGATCCGGATAACGGCGTGAGGCCGTGCTGTTTGAAAACCTGCAGCACGTGGGTGAATTCCTGCGTCGTCGTCGGCATTTGCAGACCGTATTTTTGCAACAGCGATGTGTTTATCCAAAGTTTATTGGACCAATCGCAGTGGAAACAGTAATTGACACCAGGCAGACCATAGATGTTGCCATCTGGCGCCGTCACGTCCTGCTTTAGGCCGGGAAACGTCTGAATGCCTTTCCAAACATTCGGCGCATATTGTTTGATCAAACTGTTTAAGGGCACAAGAATTCTTTCCTGTGAATACTTCAGGACATCTGAATTGGAGAAAGAACCGCTCCAAAAGACATCTGGATAGTCGCCACTCGATAAAAGCAATGACTGTTTCGTCGCCACATCACTGCTGGGCACCTGTACCCAATTGATTTGAATGTTAAACTTTTTTTGGATATATTTCGTAAACCAATTCGTCTGCAAATTCATACCTTCTGATGGAGAAGCAAAGAAGGAAATGGTGTTTGAAGCGGACGAACCGGAAGAATTGGATGTATTGCCCTGATTGCTGCTGCAGCCAGTGACACCGATTCCTAGAATGGCAATTGCGGTAGATAAGGACAGCTTCTTTACATGCAGCGACTTCAAGTTCATTTCCCCCTATTTATCTTTGATTTCCAGCAAATTAACGGTTTAAATGGACGAGCATGCAATTCAAATGCTGGCGCGACGGCCCACCGGGATCGCTACTCTTTCACCGACCCAATCATCACGCCTTTTACGAAATATTTTTGTGCCAGCGGGTACATCAACAATACAGGCACACTCGCAACGACAATCAGGGAGTACTGCAGCAATGTCTTCATATCCTGAAACAACTTTAACTGCTCCGGCGAAAGATTCATCGACGACATCGAAACATTGTTCAGAATCAAAATCTCGCGCAAAACCAGTTGCAGAGGATAAAGACTCTGCGAATTCAAAAAAATCAGGGCATTAAAATACGAGTTCCACTGTCCCACTACAGACCAGAGCACCAAAACAGCGATGATGGGCTTTGATAGCGGTAACACAATCCTCACTAAGAAATTGATATCACTACAACCATCTAGTTCCGCCGCCTCATATAGATCCTCCGGAATCGTGGATTGGAAAAAACTTTTGGCCACAATGACAGAAAACACACTCAAAGCGCCCGGAATGATCATAGACAGACGCGTATTCAGCAATCCCAATGATTTGACCAACAAGTAGAACGGAATCAGACCGCCGCTGAACATCATGGAAAAAAGCAATGCCCACGTAAAAAATTTACGGCCGTAAAAATCCTTTTTCGACAGTGGGTAAGCCATCATGATTGTCAACACGACGCTTAAAATAGAACCACAGACCGTGTAGATGATCGAATTGAGATAACCCGTCCAAACCTCCGGGTAGCGAAAGACGCCCATATATCCATCTAAAGTCGGCTGTACTGGCCACAGCCAAACCTTCCCTGCAATGACGGCAGAAGCAGAGCTAAATGATGAACTAAATACATAGATGAGCGGATAGGCAACGATGATCATAATGACGCTCAGGAAAACGTATATCGCAACCAGAAAAACCCGATCCCCCATGGATTCCCGTACAGCGGTAGATGCGCTCATGCTGATTTCTCTCCTTTCAAAACAGACTTGTCTCAGAGACTTTTCTGGCCACAAAATTGACAATCAGGATGAGAATGAAACCAACCGCCGAATTCAGCAAGCCAACCGCAGCGGAAAAGCTGAAATTTGCATCGACCAACCCCATTTTGTAAGTGTAGGTAGAGATGATTTCTGAGGCGCTGAGGTTCAGCGAATTCTGCAACAGAAAAGCCTTTTCAAATCCAACGCCCAAAATGCCGCCAACGGAGAGAATGAACAGGATGATGATGGTCGGCCGTATCGCAGGCAGATCTACGTGCCATATTTTCTGCAATCGTGACGCACCGTCGATCTTCGCCGCTTCATACAGTTCCGGATTCACGTTCGCCAATGCTGCCAAGTAAATCACAGCGCCATAACCAGTTTCTTGCCAGACACCAGACCAGACATACAGTGAGGGAAAAGCTTTAGAGCTTCCCAAGATGTTAGGGACATTGTGAATCCCAAGCACTTGAGCGATTTGACCCAAAAGGCCTGCGGAGGGAGATAGGATGATCTCCATGATGCCAACCATGACTACAGTAGAAATAAAATACGGAGCATACGTAAACATCTGCACAACGCGCTTAAAACGTTCATGCTTGACTTCGTTTAGGGAAAGCGCCAGGATGAGCGCTGTCGGCGTTCCGACGAGCAAGGAATAAATACTGATGGTCAGCGTATTGCGAATCACTGGCCAAAAATATGGAGAGTGATAGAAAAAAGAGAATTCCTGCATGCCAATCCACGGACTGCGCCAGATCCCCTGGACTGGATTGTAGTTGCGAAAAGCAATCTGGACACCGACCATAGGCACGTAATTGAATACCACCAGAAAAGTGAACGGTAACACAATTACCAAATACAATTGCCAGTGTCGCCTGATTTTTTTGATGACTTGACGAGTCCCCACTTTAGAAACCTTTTTTACCTGTGTTTCCGTAGCATGTACGATCACCATATCACCACCAATGATATCTTTGAGAATCGAGGACAAAAGCCACATCCACAAAAAGCATGGTCTGTAAAACACCGAATTGCATGGTCTTCAACTCACCTATTTGCGTCATGGAACAGATTCATCCAGTCACCTCCTCACAGAAAGCACACGGGAAGAACAAAGGTAAACGTTTTCATTTGGTGTGAATTTAAACTGACGAGCATTTTGACTCCGTTCATTCAACGGCTGACTATTTGTCTAAAATTCCGCCCCCCTCATCTACATAAGGGTTCTTGACCTTATTCATTTCATTCAAGCGGAAAAGCAATACCACATTCTCCTAATGTACAAAGCAAAATTCGCATTAAAAACAGGTTAACAATAACACATTAATGATTTGCTGACAACCACCTTCTTGATACATATCTTCCCTCTGTATACCTGAAGCGCTTGCCCCCTAATATATTTCCTTGCCAGCGAATTCAGGACTACACTTAATATCGATGGTAATCTAAAATGGCAAAAAAATTCTAGAAACCGTCGTCACAATGTGAATGTACACAAACGTCCACATCAACGTGATCGCCAACCACACGGCTCCCCAAACAGGGCGCCTTGTCTTGAATAGATATACGGCCAATGTGAGTGTGGTACTGTGGCCGTGTTGCTGCGCATCGCGACGGCATAGGGTGATGGAGAATCCAACCGCAGGAGGGACAACCGTGCTCATCTCCAATATTGAACCTGAAAAGTTGTCACGAGCGCAAATCACAAAGCTCATATTCGATGGTATTTGTGACGACGGTCAAAACGGAGACTGTATCTTCGTTTTCGGGGGTGGGCGTACAGAGCGGGTTGAAAAGGCCGTTGAACTGCATCAATCCAAGCGGGCGCCACTGATATGCATGACAGGAGGAAGTCGTTACGGCCAGACCATCCCTGCAGAGGCCATCACCATGCGCAAGTGGGCGATTGAACAAGGCATCCCCGCATCAGACATTCTTGTCGAAACAGAATCAAACCACACGACAGAAAATGTACTTTGCTCGCTATTGGTGTTGGATCGCGCCGTTGGCCTGAATCACATCCGTCGTCTGCTCGTTGTCAGTTCCCCCTCACACATGCGACGTTGTTGGTTAACGCTGCAAACCTACATGCCCCATTGGATCGAATATACGTTGTGTCCAGCGGATGGTCCTTATGAGAGAAGAGACAACTGGTGGACCACAGAGCGCGGAAAGAGATGGGTATGGAAAGAAGTGACGTCACTCGTCAAATACGTGCGGGCTGGTCATATCATCGACGCAGAGGTTTTGCTTTGAACAGCGGATAAATGAGGGGGAGCTTGGCATTCCCTAAGATCACGAAAAGACGGCTTTCGCCGTCTTTTCGCTTATAGGTTACCGATGCTCCGACTTGACGAAAAAATTTTCGTTTTGTTGGCACATCAACTCCTATGAAAGTATTATCCCCTGCACTTTGCAGGTTATGCATCTAAATTGAATCGTCAATCTCATGCCCCAAGCCGTATTTCTCCAACATGCGACTGACGATGACGTAATCTACGTCGATGGACTTAAAGAAACGAATGGCATCTTGAAAAGCCGCTTTGCGCGATACGGTTCCATGCGCATAATTGTCGGCAGCAGCCATCGTTTCCAAAGACAGCGCTTTTGCCAGTGCTGCCCGCTCGCGAATCACTTCAAACTGTTCCGTTGCCGCCGGGCGAATACACAGATCAATGATTAAATTTTCACGTGGAATGCCTGCCTCGTCGAACCAACCGAGCATATGATGCAAGCATGCCGCCCAGTCCATTTCAGCGGTTCTATCATAGGGAACAACCACTGTCCTATGGCGGTGGAGGTGATGTTTGCAGGCCATAAAACGGTCCTTGTCCAACCAAATGGAATTGAGGACCACTTGATCCGACATCTGAAGACAAGTCAGCAAAACGTCAATGTCATATGTCTCAACCCAGACTTCCGACTGGATTTGCGCTGGACGCAAGCACTCTTTTTGCCGCAGTCCGACAGAAATCGGGTGGTCATACACGCGATTGGCAGAATATCTGGCCCAATCAATTCTCTTCACAGCCCATCCACTCCAATCCCGACTGAAATGCGCAGCGTATTTGATCCCAACACCAAGGGATCTTCCTTATGTATTCACCTGTGGGACAAGCATTTGGCCGTCCGAAGGAGGGGGTGTTCGATGGGTTTTCTTGTCCCACAGGCTTGCTTTATCTTAGTGACATCGCGCGTAAATCGTCACCGACGCGTGTCCCCCGGCTCCAAGCGGATTTTTCACTAACGGTGAGAACGCCAAATCGAAATGATGAGCAGACACAATAAGATGAGGCCGACGATTGTCCCGATATCCGTCATTGGGAACGCCCACAGCCTCGAGGGGGTTTTGGCCAACGCCGAAGCGATCATGAGACCTGCCATGAAGATGCTAAAGGACAACAGTAAAATACTCAGAGACAAGCGGTTGCTCATACGAATCAATTGCCGAATCAGCGGTTTTGCCTCTGACATTTCCAACTGTACTTTTATCCGGCCGCGTGATACCCCATCCATCATCGCACGCAGTTGTTTGGGCAAATCGCTCAAGAAATCAAATAGTTCAAGCGCTCCACGCAAAGTGGATTTCCGAAGATTTTTGGGGCTGATGCGCTCTTTTAAAAGCATTCGACCAAATGGCTCGGCAATGTTGAGAATGCGAAAAGAGGGATCCAGCGCCTCCACCACCCCTTCGATGGTGATCAAAGTCTTGCCGACCAATGCCAGATCACTGGGAATCTTGATCTGATGTCGGTAGGCGACCGCAAATAGATCGCTGGTCGCTTCACCGAGGCTGATTTGCTGAAATGGCATGTCGTAATACTTTTCGCGCAACCCTTCGACATCTCGGCGCAATTTGTTGTCGTCAATGTCTGGCGGCACCACGCTCATGCGATACAGCGTGCGAATGATGGCATCGGCATCCCCGCGCATCAGCCCAACGATAAGACTTGCCAGGAATCGCTTCATGTCGGATGTCAAACGGCCAACCATGCCAAAATCCATGAACAACAAACTATGATCTGGTAATACAGCTAGATTCCCAGGGTGTGGATCCGCATGATAAAAACCATGGACAAGCATTTCCGTGAACATGGCATTGGCTGCTCTTTCCGCGATGAGATGCGCATCATATCCTGCTTCTTCGAGCAGTTTCAGGTTTGTCAGCTTGATGCCCCGCACGTACTCCATCGTCAATACTTTGGTCGTGGTCCAGTCCCAATTCACTTCTGGCACTTTCACGTGTTGGTCTTCAGCATGAATGGACCGCAATTTGTCAGCATTGTGACCCTCAATTGTGTAATTGAGTTCATTCATCAACGTATAGCGAAATTCTTCCACCACATCGCTCAACGAATAGTGTTTTGCCCAACTGAAGTGACGCTCGGCCATTCGAGCGAGATCCATCAGAATGTCCAAGTCGATTTCAATTTTCTTGACAATGTCCGGCCGCTGCACTTTGACAGCCACTTCTTGACCGCCAAGCAGTTCCGCGCGATGAACTTGCCCAATCGACGCCGAACCAACCGGCACTTCGTCAAATACGCTGAATATCTCGGCAAGCGGCTGGCCCAGTTCTGTTTCCACGATGCTCTGCACAGCGGAAAACGGAACAGGCGGCACTTCATCTTGCAGACGCGCAAGTTCATCCAGCAATTCACTTGGAAATACGTCAGCACGTAAACTGGCGACTTGACCTAACTTAATAAAGGTCGGTCCCAACTGCTCTATCACCAGACGAATTCGCTCCGCTGTCGTCAATGTCTGGCGCTCTTGCTTCCGCGAAAACAGACGCCTCGGAATGTCGATCACGTCACTGAGACCGATTTCATCGATGAACCAGCCAAATCCGTTTGCGACCAGAATTTGCGCGATGTCCTTATAACGGGACAAATGGCGCACGCGTTTACCCAAAATCTGTCGTCCGACCATGCCCATCCCCTCTGCTCCATCGCGACGGATCTAAATACCTGCCACGGATTTAATGTGTAGGGCCTTCTTCCTGTGTTTCCGTCAAACGCGCTTCGAGCGCTTCGACGCGCGCATTGAGCTGTATCATCAACTCACGTATCGAGACCAGTTCAGCTTGAAGCGCGTCGTGATTTTCACGAATACCGATGCGCTCCATACTTTTTTTCACCTGCTCTTGCACCATCTGCTGCAAATCCGTTCTGCTCTGTTCACCGCGCTCCAGAAGCGCTTGAATCAACTGGCGGGTTTGCACAGGTGTCAATTTTCGTTCTTCCGCCCATTGTTTCGCCGTCTCCGTGATCTTGTCACGACTGAATGACATCAGCCCCACGCCGAGATCCACCATCTTCCGAAGTGTGTCTTCCATGAAGAACCCCCCAAAGCTTAACGGTTTCCTATAGTTTAACATGTGTTATCGTCCCTGCATCATCGCTTCCCACAGGTTGCCCCTGCGGACGGGTGTTCCATGCGCTGGACACACCCAATCAAACGATAGCTTGCCCACATCTTGCAATGATCTTTTCAAGCTGACTTTGTCGGCTGTCAAAAAGCTGGGCGCTGGTTTGATCTTCCCTTTGCTGGTCATGACCAAATCGCCGGTAAAACAGGATATCTCCGTAGCGGAATGAAACATGCCCTGGCGTGTGGCCGGGCGTGGGAATCATTTCAACGGAACCAACGTGTTGCCCAGGTTCATACGTGGCGTCGACCTCCGGTTTTTCCGCTTTGACCACTGCACCAATCAGTCGGCGCAATCCCTTGTGTTTTTTTGTGCCGTGAATATAGGGCAAATCATCTTGCGGCGCCCATACCTTCGCCCCAGATGCACGCTGCAACGATTTGGCGTTGCCGATATGGTCCACATCCGAATGGGTCAACAAAATGTGCGCGATATCGTTCAACGACACACCCAATTTAGCCAGTTCGGCTTCAATTTTCTCGTGTTTGCCGGGATTCCCCGTATCGATGAGCAACGGCTCATTTCTATCGAGCACAAGGTAGACAAAGCTCCCTTTGGTGGACTCCAGTAAATGAACCCCTTTTTGAATTTCCACTGCAACATCTCCTTTTCGCCCTCTGATCACACCATTGTATATACACGCCATGTTTTGATCTTTCCAAATCAAAAAACGCAAAGTAAAATCTACTCAGTCCCGCTGTAGGAGGCTCGAAGCCGTGTACGATTTGGAAGATTTACACGATGTGATACAAGAGCTGTGCAACTCATCTCTCGTCATCAGCCCCTGGTTGGCTTACGTGGGTGGCAAAGTGCGTTTTGACAGCTATATATTCGATCTCCTCGACTGGGGCGCGCGCGATTTTGCAGCAGCGAATTGGCGGCGCGAATATGTCGCACGTGTGTTCAATCGCCTGCCTGTCCCATCCCGCCTGCCCAAAACGGCGATTTATGAGACAGCCGCCTCAACCGCCGTCTACTTGTCGTATGAACAGACTGGTCAGGCGGCGGTGACGGAAAGATATGCGAAAGACGCCCTTCATCTCACAGAAAACTTTGTTCTCCAGCACGGTTTTGACTTTTTTGTAGGCGCCTATACGCTACTGACCCTGTTCGAAAACTATTCCGCCATACACTATTACGGGAGTATAAAAGAAACAGACTTCTTGTCCGGCAAGCTACATCGGCCTTGGATTGATTATGCGCTGGATGATGAACTCATTTTATCATGTACGGCTGGTACAACCGAATTGTTTATCGATGACAACGAGCGATATGTTCGTTTGACCGGCATGGGGAGCACGCGGCGGCAGCAATATGAACTGCTTTTACAGGAAACCGGTTATTTGCGCAAACGGAACCAGTCCTTGCGCATTTCTCATTTCAGCGAATTAGAAGATTACAACAAAGTCGTCTCTACCATCGCGCCCAACTTGCTGAATTTGCGATTTCGCTTCCTCGATTTTTGCAAGATACAACCGGGCAGTCGCGTACTTGAACTCGGGTGCGGCGACGGCGCGTTTACGTTTGATGGCGGTTTGGCGGACGCAGTTGGCCCCGCCGGTGACGTCATCGCGACAGATCCGGCCCATAAGATGATCGACAGAGCCATCGCCAAGCGTGATGAACTGCAAAAAGATTGGGTTGAGTTTGTTCAGACCAAAGCAGAGGCGCTGCCATTTGAGGATGCCTCATTTGACGCGGTGGTGGGGATGATTTTTCTTCATCTCACGGAAATCCCCGAGGCGGTGAAAGAGATCCGGCGCGTGCTGAAACCAGGCGGTTTTTTTTGTTCCGTTCATCCACTTCGTTTTCCGATGAACAACCCCTTTATCAAGCAGTGGTTTGAACCATTTGGCAAACTGTTCAAAAGCTCACCGAAAGAGACGCTGTTGCCCAACGAAGACACAGTCCCTCAAGTAGTTGCCGAATATTTTTCAAATATCCAAGTCGTCCAGGAAATGGAGACGAACGTCTATGCCGATCCCGATATTGTCGTTCCCTTTTTCGTAGAGAGCGTCGGGCTGTTTGACGAACAAATGACAAGCATCCCGTGGGCGGAACGCACAAAGCTCATTCACGACCTCAAAGTCACTGGTGAGCAGATCTGCCGTACACACACACGGGCGCAACTGACGGTCGATTATCCCATCCAAATGATGAACGCAACCGCTCAAATGTAAAAAACACGGTCAAAGGACGAAAAACGACTCGCTCATGACAACAGATACCTGGGAAACATCGCGCAGGATGCTATCCGCTTTATGTTTACGCTGGATTGATACGTTGCAGCGCGTTGCATTCTTGCTCCGTCAAAGGGCGATACTCCCCAGGCTGCAGTGCCTCGTCCAGCACCAGTGGCCCCATTTGCAGCCGTTTGAGAAAAGTCACTGGTTTGCCCAGCATATCGAACATCCGTTTAATTTGATGAAACTTTCCCTCATAAATGGTAATACGGGCACTTGAGGTGAGATCCGCTTCGATAATCTCCAGCATAGCAGGCATCGACTGATATCCGTCCTCTAGCACAATCCCCTTTTCCATCGCATCGACATCCTGTTGCGTCAAGGTCCCCGTCACTTCTACGTAATAGATTTTGGCCACGTGCTTCTTGGGCGCCAGCAATTGATGTGTCAATTGGCCATCATTGGTCAACAACAACAGCCCCTCGGCGTCCTTATCCAGGCGGCCGACCGGAAATACGGCAAAATGCGCATCTTGCGGAGCAAGCAAATCCGTCACGACCGGATCACGCACGTCCTCCGTCGCACTCAAGACGCCTTGTGGCTTGTACATCATAAAATAAGCATGCGCTTGATACTCAAGCGCTTCCCCATCAAATTCAACGGTGTCCACGCCTGGTGTGACGTGTGCGCCTGGATCACGCGCTACTTCCCCATTGACCATGACACGCTGGGCGCGGATGGCCTTTTTCACCTCTGTCCGCGTGCCAACGCCTGTATGCGCCAGCCATTTATCCAAACGCATCGCTTTCATATTTTCTCCTCCCACAAACACAACAACTCCTTGCTGAATACCAGTAGTATATCAGCATCACAATCAAAAACGCCCACCTCACAAATGCGTGAGATGGGCGGAGCCGACAATATTCGCTTCACGATGGCAAGAAAACCTTTGGCGACGCACACGGCAATGGACGGTTTACGATGCCCTCGCGTCCAAAACGTGATCGATCAAACCGTATTTTTCCGCCTCCGCGGCTGTCAAAAAGTGATCTCTATCGGCGTCCAAAGCGATCTGTTTGACATCTTTGCCCGAATGTCTCGCCAGCGTATCATAAATTTTGTCGCGCAATCCCAACATGCGCCGGGTGTGAATCTCGATATCTGACGCCTGCCCTTGTGAACCGCCGTGCGGCTGGTGAATCATCACTTCACTGTGCGGCAGCGCAAATCGCTTTCCCGCTGCGCCGGCACAAAGCAGCACAGAGCCAAAACTGGCGGCCATGCCGAGACAAATCGTCGAAACGTCCGGTTTGATATGTTGCATCGTGTCATAAATCGCAAATCCCGCTGTCACTTCGCCGCCGGGGCAATTGATGTACATGTGGATGTCCTTGTCGGCATCGTCCGCTGCGAGGAACAACAGTTGCGCCACAATGGTATTGGCCATATTCGCTTCAATTTCAGACCCCACCATCACAATTCGATCCTTCAGCAGACGTGAATAAATATCGTACGACCGTTCACCACGCGTAGACTGTTCAATCACATACGGCACCAGCGCCATGATACATCCCTCCATTATCCAGCGAGTGCCAATGGTGAAGTGGATGTCCCTTGCGCCAAGGTGTGATGCCGCCGTCGATACCAGTTGAGCACCTGACGGACTTCACCTGTGCGAATGGCGGTCTCCCACATCTGGAGCAACGCGGGGCTGACCATGTCTGCGTCGTGATGAAGATCCGGCGATGCGGCGGCCAACTTGGCGCGGGCGCGATGCAAGGCAATCTTTACACTGCCCGTGGTTTTGCCCAAGCCCAACGCCGTCTCCTCGGTCGTAAACCGGAAGATCTCACGCAGCATCCAGACGGTTTGCTCCAAATCTGGCAGTGTCGCCAGGATGTAGGCGAGCGCGTCACGGACTTCGAGCGGATCGACCTGACACGTGTCAGCCATGGCTTCTTGCATGATGGCCTCCTGGTGCAGCGCCTTGATGGCCTGATGCCTCGCTTTGTCCCGCACGACGTTTTGGGCGATGCGCCGCACGTACCCCGCCGGATTGGGGTGTGCCCGCTTGCCCGTCAACACGGGTAGCGCGCGCAAGATGGCCTCTTGCACCACATCATCCGCATCATATTCCCGACAACCTAACTTAGAGACATATGCGCGCAACTCGCTCGGCAAAAGTCGCCAATCGCAATTCGCCGCTTTGCGCGTGCCCAGATGTGAGTGGGTTTCCATCCTCTTGTCACCTCTTTGTTTTGGCCTCTACATGCAATAACGTTTTTCCCTCACGAAAGGATACGTCGTTTGCATCCTGCGCACGGTAACCGATACATGGATGAGAAATACGAAACCAAACGCGATAATATGAGCGTACCAATCCATGGCGCCAGTGAGCAACGCTGAAATTTTTCAAGAGGTTGTCACTCCGCGACACACGAGAAGGGAATCATCGACATTGGAACTGTATTTCTTGGGAACCGGCGCAGGGATGCCTGCAAAAGGGCGAAATGTCACAGCCATTGCGATTCGCCTTGAGCAGGAACGAGGGGCGTTTTGGCTAGTGGATTGCGGTGAAGGGACACAGCATCAAGTGCTCTCTTCCCCACTGCGCCTTGGCAAGCTGGAGAAGGTATTCATTACGCACCTGCATGGGGATCACCTGTTTGGCCTGCCTGGCCTTTTGGGCAGTAGATCTTTTCAAGCCGGTGAAACGCCCGTCACCATCTACGGGCCGAAAGGGCTCCGCGCATTTGTGCAAACCGCGCTGGATGTCAGCCAGACGCATTTGGCATATCCGCTGAGCATCGTCGAGATACAGCCAGGTGTGGTGTTTGAAGACGACCAATTCAAGGTTTCATGCCGCCCGCTCACACACGGGGTGACCTCTTATGGATACCGGTTTGAAGAGAAACCCGCTTTGGGTCATCTCGACGGACGGAGACTTGCAGAGGAAGGCGTGCCCAAAGGCCCACTGTATGGCCGTTTGAAGGCTGGAGAAGACATTCAGTTGCCTGATGGACGCGTATTGCGCAGCACAGATTATCTGACTGCACCGACGCCTGGACGCACAATTGCCATCCTCGGTGACACCAAGCCCTGCGCGGCCATTGACAGTTTGGCTCATTGCGCAGATTTGCTGGTGCACGAGGCGACATACGCAGCGGAGGACGCAGATAAGGCCCATCAACACAATCATTCCACTGCAACAGACGCTGCACAAGCAGCTAGCAAAGCAGGCGTCAAGCAGTTAGTGTTGACACACATCAGCGCCAGATATGAGGAAACGGACATCGCAGCCATGCTGGCCAAGACACAAGCGATATTCCCAGCGACGTGTGTGGCAAACGATCATTGGCAGATTCAGATTCCACGCAACGCGCCGCTAACCTAAGGAACTGCCGAGTGTTATGAAAGAGATTCGTCGCGTGCAGCCACCATCGCAAAAAACCGGTCCAAAAGCGCGCCTCACACGCTTCTGAACCGGTTTTTGTAACGGGGCAATCAGCAAATCCCGCAATTGCACTCAAAACAACAAAAACAGGCGAACGAGCAACACCGCCAAGATGCCGCTGATGGGGATGGTAATGACCCATGCGATGACGATACGACCGGCCACGCCCCAGTGCACCTGATTAAACCGTTTGGCAGCGCCTGTGCCCATCACGGCCGACGAAATGACGTGCGTGGAACTGACAGGCAATTTGAGTAACGTAAAGGTAAAGATGATGGCTGAACTGGTCAAATCGGACGCAAACCCATTGATGGGTTCAATTTTGATGATTTTCGATCCGACCGTCTTAATGATGCGCCAGCCACCCGTGGCCGTCCCGGCCCCCATTGCAACGGCGCACAACAGTTTTACCCAAAAAGGAATGTTCATTGTGCTTTGAAATCCACCCGCAATGAGCGCAAACGTAATGATGCCCATCGTCTTTTGCGCATCATTCGTCCCGTGCATGAACGCCTGAACCGCAGCGGAAGCAATCTGCAGGGATCGAAATGGACGATTGACCCGGTGGGGTGAAAAGGAGCCGAACAGCAGACGAAAGATCCACATGATAATATAACCGAGCAAAAGCGCCACAATCGGCGAAATCACCAGTGCTTCAATAATGGATATAAAGCCCTTGTAATGAATGGCATGGAAACCGACCGCGCCAACGACTGCACCGGATAAACCGCCGATGAGCGCGTGCGACGACGAACTGGGGATACCCATCATCCAAGTGAACAGGTTCCAGACAATCGCGGCGATGATGGCAGCCAAAACGACCAACATACCGTGTTGAATGGTGAGCGGATCCGCAATACTGCCGCCGATGGTTTTGGCAACGCCAGTAAACGTCAACGCCCCAATAAGGTTCATGCCCCCGGCCATAAAAACAGCGACCCGCGGCGACAACGCCCGCGTCGAAACGCTTGTCGCAATGGCATTGGATGTATCGTGAAATCCATTTGTAAAGTCAAAGCACAGTGCCAAGAGCACAATTAAAACAATGAGGATGACCATACATTCCCTCGCTCACGCATTTTTCAGAATCACCGACTCCAAGGCGTCGGCCACATCTTCACAGCGGTCTGTCACATTCTCAAGAATTTCGTAGATCTCTTTATGCTTGATGACTTCCAAGGCGTCTGTGTATTCGGCAAACAACGTCCGCAGTGCGGCGTGCAACAGTTGATCTCCGTGCTTCTCCAATATGTTCAACTTCTTGATATGATCCCGAATCTGAATCAGCTTCCGGTCGTGCAGTTTGTGAATTGCAAGTGTGATCTCCGCTGCACTTTCGCGAATGTCTTTAGCAAACTCCAATATGGTCCGGGTTACGCTCTCAATGCCATACAAGCTAAACCGAACAGAACAAGCGTGGATGCCATCGATGATGTCGTCCATCGTCACGGCCAGTTCGACAAAATCCTCCCGTTCGAGCGGCGTGATGTAGGTGTTGTTCAACAGCGTGATCAACCGGCCAATGAGCTCGTCCCCTTTTTCCTCGTAGGTCTTCATCTCTGTGGCGAGTGAGCCAAAGTCCGTGTGCTCTGTCAATTCCTTTTCAAACGTCTCGGTTGCTTGTTGAATATTTTCTGCAATTTCTACAAGAAACTCAAAAAGCTGGTTACTCCGTTTCGACACAATGGTCCCTCCATATGAGCGGAATCATACAAAAAGTACCCTACAATCGTAAAATCTTTATTAAGGAATTGTTAAGGAATTGTAAAGACGCGAATTTTGACGAAAAAACTTCAAAATCCGTTCTCTAATATTCGCGCAGTCTATTTCCATTTGTAGAGGCAGCATACAGCGGACCTAATCGTCAAAAAAGGATCTCTACAAGTACAAGACGCATCGCGTCTGGCGTTCTACGTATACATTCCGCGATAAATCAACTTCTCATACATCATGTTTATCGCGCCTCCTTTGTTGGGCGGGATCTCTCATGCGGCGAACGTCACCTTGATTGGGCGCTGCACACACGATACCCTAATAGAGTTAGCTCCTTAGCGCGCTGCGCCAGGCGCTTGCATGTGGTTTAAAGAAAAAGGGGTATTTCCAATGCAGAAGTGGTTTATAGGCGCATTTGGGTTGCTAGCGCTGATATGGGTGGTCTATGTCAACCGAACGACCTTTTTCGTGGACGTGCATGCCACCAAAATTCTCGAACATAAAGTTTTGCCTGTGCATTTTCACAAACAAATTTGGCTTATGGTGTTGCGCTTGCACGTCGTGTCCGCGTCTGCAGCGATGCTCACGGGCATTCTCGGTTTTACAAAGCGCATTTTCCGCCAGGGCAGCCTTTGGCATCGCGTCAACGGCCGCGTTTATATCCTCGCTTCCCTGTTTGGCGCACTGACCGCTGGCTATCTTGCACCACGGGCGACAGGCGGTTTATTGGCCAGTACTGCGTTTAACCTCATGGAAGCCATTTGGGTAGTCGCCACCATCGCCGCATTTATCTTCATCCGCAAAAAGCAGGTTTTACGGCATCGCGCATGGATGATACGCAGCTACGCAATGACCTTGTTCAACACGTCGCTGCACTTGTGGCTGTTCTGTGCGCACACTTTGATAGGCATCGCATATGACACAGCGTACGTGCTGTCTTTGTGGATGGCCGTCCTGGTCAATTTGGCGATGGCCGAGTGGATTGCTAGGCGGACTTATCGACTGGCGGTGAGGGAGCGGCGATGATGCTATATGTTGCATCAAAAACATCGGATGTTCGGCGGAATTCCCCTGAGTTCATTGATACTGTTGTGCGTGTCTCTTTGCACACTCTTAAAACAAATTTTGAAACTCTAACTAAAAATATAGACATCAAAGACATCTGAGAAAGAGATTCAAAGCCCCCTTTCTCAACAGCCTGACGGTATACTTGTGTTTCTTTCGTTCCTGTTTTAAGCATTAGAGAATGATCATGTATGCAGTCACTCTGCTTTGTTATGGTATCCAATCTTAACAACGCGACAGTGTTGTACTTTACTTGTTCATTTGTTTCGGTTTGGCGAGTTGTAATGAGGTACCTCAAAGTTCTTGTTAATAGTGATTTTGTGTGTTAATCCTATGAACATTGTGTATTTAATTGTAACTCCCATATTTCCTTGGTCAAAGTTAGGAGCCCACATCCATGCATCTTCGACTTGTATCGCACGTATTTCGTGATTTTTAGCGAGTAAATCAGTCACATTAGTTCGAAAAATACCTGCAGAGTGTAACGGAGTACCGAGATCAGGAGCCCAAAATTTATGATCAGAGCTTGTTACTTTGGAAAGAGGAAGTTGGATCATAGTCTTTAATTCAGCCTGTGTTAATAATGGTAACATTTCTTTTGTTAGTCTATCATCTGTAGATGATAAATATAATCTATAAGCGGAATATAGCAATCCTGATAAGATTACTATAATAATAGCAATCAGTACAATTGTTTTTGTGGATATGATTTTCAGATGAGCGCCACCTTATCGGAGGCCAGGGGCAAAAGTAACTGCCCCTGAAACCTCTGTTGTTTCTTAATTGTAGTCCATTTGCCATGAACACGGGTCAGCCTGCATTCCCCAATTATAACCTCCACCATCATATTCATTATCAACGTCATAAATGTAACTAACGGTTGCAGTGTTACTCTTTGCAGAACCGTGAAAGTCTCCTATTTCCCAGCCGCCACTGATATTATCTCCAGGTACCTGGAGATTCATTATTATTCCCTGGCAAAAACCAAGATGCCTCACCACTCCCACAGGGATTTTGGTATGTTTGTTTGCCAGGGGAAGCGTTTACAGTTTCCGTATTTTGAGGACTGTAGGATAATGTTGCATTTACAGGTGTGTAAGGCACGTTGTAACTTAAATCGGCGGTAAAATTGACTGTCCCACCATGTTGAAATTCACCGCCAACCCATTGTTGATTAACTCCACCAGGGGAACTTGCCGTAAACTTTACCCCAGCTCCCTGGCCCTTAGCACCAATTTCATCTCCTGACATAGTGTTTTTCAGATCCGTTCCATTACTTTCACTCCAGTCTGTGCTGTACACTGAAAGTGTACCCGTTGGATCCCCACCATCATTTGCCGCCATATGATTAGGCCTTTTTGAAAGAGTGATCATCTATTTGTCAGTGACATCACATGGTCCAGTGACACAATTGACAACCGTACTCAGTTTGTCTCCGCCGTAATTTTGGAATATTTCTACCGCGATGTTCTGGATTGTTGCCGGTATTATGGCTCTTGGTATTATGGCTCTTGGTATTATGGCTCTTGGTATTATGGCTCTTGGTATTATGTTATTACTGATAAAGCTAATAATAGGTGTAACTCCAAATAGCGTGTTTCTAAAAGTACATATCTGACGTTTGACAAGCGATTCAAACGCCAGATATGTTCGATTTTGATTGTTAAAGAGGACGCTTTCAAACGCCCTCTATGCCTGATGCGCCCAATCGAATTCAATGTGTCGCAAAAATGCCCGCGCGATGATGCCGTGCCCCGTGAGATTGGGATGAACCCTGTCACCGGACAACGAAGAGGTGTACAGATGTTTCATCACGTTATCAAAATCCGCCTGCACATCAACAAAGTCGACCTTCGCCTCGCCAGCCACCTGTTGCATCAACGCCCGATATTCATCGGTCATTTTGCGCATAGGGTCAGTTTGGTTCGTCTCCAAATAGAACGGACTTAACAGGAACAAGCGCTTGACCTGCGCTTTTGTAGAAGAAACCAGTTCCAAAAGCGTATCGTGATATGTGGTTGCGTCGACATGCGACTCCATCACCATCGGTTGATCAAAATGCCGCCAAACATCGTTGATGCCAATCATGATGGTCAGATAATCCGGCTGCAATGCGATGACGTCCGTTTGCCACCGGGCTTTTAAATCCCGCACTGTGTTGCCGCCAACCCCCATATTGACCACGCGAACGCCCTGTTCTGGATACACCCCGCGCAAAGCTGCATCAACCAGTGAGACGTAACCGTTTCCAAGCCCGCCAAACGGGGACTCGCCCACTGGCCAGTTCCGGCCACAATCCGTAATTGAATCACCAATCATCAAAAGTTTGCTGCCTGCTTCCAAGTTCATGAACAATGCACCTCCACTGGTGGCTGATAACCTGATTTTCAAAATCCAAATTTCCCAATCGCCACAGATCTCAATGATCGCGCTTTGGCGCGCCCATCACCTCTGCAACCATCTGCGGCAACCTGTCCGTCCAATCCGGAAACGAGAAGCCGATGCGACGCGCCAAATCATTTTTCACCTTTAACGTCACAGGAAACGCGTAAGGTGAAAAAAGCGCGTCTTCATCTGGATTCTCGGCCACATGAAACAAAGGCGTTTTGCCGACAAGCGACCCAATTTGCCGACAGAGGGACTGTGTGCTGTAAAAACCATCGTTGGCTGCATTGATAGGACCGACAAAATCGCTTTCGACGCCGAGAAAATACAGCAAATCCGCAACATCCCAAGCGGTTACATAACTGATGGGATGTTCCTCAGCCAAGACGCCTATCGACGTTCCTTCAGCCACATGCTGGACGTGAAAGGCAAAGCGCCCCGTATAGTCGTCATCCCCTGACACCACCATGGCCACCCGCGCGGCCACCACCGGAAATGGCGCATGCTGAAACAAGTAGGCTTCCGCCTGACGCTTGCCTTCGCCGTAATCGTACGCTTTTGCGTCGAGATCGACCGTGTGCGTAAATGGATCAAAATCCGCTTCTGTCGTCAGCGCTTCTTTGCCCTCATAGACCGCCATGGTCGAAGTGAAAATGTAGCGTTTGACACGCCCGGCAAACGCCGCAACAGCGCCTTTTGCGTGTTGCGGCGTGAACCCGACCTGATCAAACACCACGTCATACGACTGTTCGGCAAACGCGGCCAGCATCGCCGCGTCATCTGCCCTGTCGACACGGACACGCTTGACGGCGTCGCCAAAGTCATCCGCTGTGTTGCCGCGTGACGCAATCGTCACAGCATGACCGTGCTGTAATAATTTGTGAACCAGACGCCGTCCGAAAAAACGCGTGCCCCCGATGACGAGTATGTTCAATTGACCCATGTCTCCTTTTCTATGCACCGCAGTGTCGTTTATAGCGCGGTGTCATCAATTTGCGCCAACCATGCCTCAATTTGCCCGATGACCGATGCCACACAGCCATCTTCAAACGGGGAAATGAGGTTGCCCTCTTTGAGCAATGCCAGGAATGATTGGCTGCCCCCCAACTGACAAAGTCGCAGATAATCCCGCCATGCACTCTGACGATCCGCTTGCGCCTTCGTCCAAAACTGAAATGCGCAGATCTGCGCCAGCGTGTAGTCAATGTAATAAAACGGAGAACTGTAAATATGCGTTTGTTTTTGCCAGAAACCGCCGTTTTCCAAAAATTCATTGCCCTCGTAATCCCGGTGCGGCAAGTATGTCTGCTCAATGCGCCGCCACGCTTGTTTGCGCTCTGCCGGAGTGGCGCTGGGATTTTCATAGACAAAATGCTGAAATTCATCCACGGCTACGCCATAAGGGATAAACGAGAGCGACTCGCTCAGATGCATAAACTTAAATTTATCTGTATCAGCTTGGAAGAACAGATCCATCCACGGCCACGTCAAGAATTCCATGCTCATAGAATGAAATCTCGGCCGCCTCCATGGTCGGAAACGCATATTCCGGCACGGAAAAATGACGGCTGCTGTACGTTTGAAAAGCATGGCCCGCCTCGTGTGTCAATACCGTGACATCGCCTAATGTGCCGTTGAAATTGGAGAAAATGAAGGGCGCCTTGTAGTCGGGAATGATGGTGCAATACCCACCCACCTGTTTGCCTTTCTTGGCGACCAAATCAAGCAGTTGGTTGTCCAACATAAAAGTGAAAAATTCGTCTGTTTCCGCAGAGAGTTCATGGTACATTTGCTTGCCTTGGGCGATGATCCAATCTGGGTCCCCTTGCGGCTTTGGATTGCCCGAAGTGTAATTGAAGGACTCGTCGTAGTAGCGCAACACATAAACGCCAATGCGCGCCCGTTGCCGTTCATGCAACTTCGTCACCACAGGGACAATCAGTTCCCGCACCTGCTTGCGGAAGTTTTGGACCATCTCCCTGTCATAATCAGACCGTGACATTCTCGCGTACGCCAGCTCGACAAAATCCTTGAATCCCAACTTGCGGGCGATCTCTGTGCGCGTGCGCACCAACTCATCGTAAATGCGGTCGAGTTCTTCAGCGTGATCGGCATAGAAGTTCCACTTTGCCGTTGAGGCGCGCTTGCGCATATCCCGGTCTGTCGAGGTTTCAAAAGGACCAAGCTGCGACAGATTCCGCTCCTCGCCCTCAAACGGTATTTGCGCAGACGCCAGCAGCTTTGAGTATTCGCTTGCCAATGCATTTTCCCGTTGCAAATCCGCAATGACATCCGGCGAAAATGTCTTTAGTGTCAGTTCAGCGATGGTGAAAAACTGTTTCCCCCACTGTTGCTCAAGCTCCGCCCGGAACGGCGAGCCCACAATGGCCTGATAGAGCTCGGTTGTAAGCCCTTGCCACCGAGGTTCAATTTCATCGAAGAAATCCTGTTCTTGCTTGTAAAACGCATCTCGCGTATCGATGCTGTGACGGACATGCGCCAACGTCTCCATCGTACTCCAGTGATTGCGCAGATTTGTAATGTCAGCGAGCACCGCATTCTGTTCCTCAACGCTGCTGGAAGCTGCGAATCGAGCGACGAGCGCTTGAAAATCACGTTCCAGTACGTCGATATCTGGTCTTTCGTAGGCATATTCTTGAAAACTCACACCATCACCGCGCCCTCACTTGGATTCACTGCGATATTCATCTGAATTCTACCATATTTCCAACTTGAAAATCACAGAGGTCCTTGGCTCCGCGCCAGACGTTGGTTTAAGCCAAACGCCCGTGGGTATCCTAACGGCGTCATAGAATCATCGACACAGTCCTATAGCGGATCGTCAAAGAAATTGAAGTGTCTTCAACAACAACTGCAGTGAGATAAAGGAGCATATTTATAGATGGTATACGATTGCATCATCGTCGGCGGCGGCATTGCAGGTTTGCAAGCGGCGATTCAACTAGGCCGTTATCAGCATAAGACGCTGGTGATTGACGCCAACCAAGGCCGTTCGACCATTTGCCAGTGTTATCACAATCTCCTCGGCTGGCCGAACGGCGTCAGCGGCCCCCAATTGCGTCAAATCGGTCGGCAGCAAGCAGCAGCGCTAGACGTCCAGTTTGTCGATGACGAAGTCATTGAAAGCAGTCCTTGCGCAGAAGGATTTCTACTGCAAGCCAAAACCGGCGCATCTTATGCGGCCAAGCGCATTTTGATGGCGACAGGAATTGTCGACAACATCCCATCCTGGCCCGACATCTACCCATGCTTAGGCATTAGCATCTACGTTTGCCCGGACTGTGATGGCTTCGAAATCGCCCATCGACGGGCGTTGGTGCTCGGCGCAGGCAGTGTCGGGGCGCATATGGCGCTGACACTCACCTATTTCACAAACGAGCTTGTCTATATCAATCACGGGCAGACAGAGGTGGAGATGTCCCTGCAAGATCAGCTTCAGGACGCAGGGATTGAATACATCAGCGCACCGATTCAATCCTTGCTGACAGAAGGGCCGCATTTGCAAGGGGTCATCCTGCAGACAGGTCAACGCATCGAGGCAGAGCACGCGTTTGTCGCGTTTGGCGGCAACCAGGTCAAATCCGGGTTGGCCGCCCAACTCGGCGTCAATCTGCACAAAAACAAACACATTCTCGTCGATCCGCGGACAAAAATGACGAACGTGCCCAATGTTTGGGCGGCTGGCGACGTCGTCGCGCACTCTGAGCAAGTGAGCATCGCCATGGGTGAAGGCGTTCAAGCCGCCATTTGGATCCATAAAAGTCTCATTAAGTGAATGCCTGCAAACGCAGCTTTCAAAGCCCTGTTTTGATATGATACAGTCAGGCTAGGAACTGACTGCGCCATCATAAACGTATCATCAGGCTGGAGTTGACGGCTGTGTTGCAGGAACAGCGGTATGATCTGATTCTCAAATTTTTAAAAGAAACGGGCTCTCTCTCCATGCAGGAACTGATAGAGCGCTTGAACGTGTCGCGCGAAACGGTGCGACGCGACCTCCGTGACATGGAAGAGAAAGGGCTGTTGACCAAAGTCCATGGCGGCGCCGTGCTCAACCGCGTGGGGGAAGAACCGCCATACGCCGTGCGGACGACCGCGCATCAACAGGAAAAGCAAGGCATCGCAGCGGCGGCGCTCGCACTGGTGGACGACGGCGACACGCTATTTATTGACAGCGGCACCACTGCTTTGGCATTCGCCCACACACTGATCGCCAAGCGAAACCTGACCGTCTTTACACACAGTTTGCCCGTGGCCGTCGCGCTCTCTGAATACAATGTGCGCGTGTACTTGTGCGGTGGCATGTTGCGCCCAGGCGAACTCGCGTTGTCCGGTGTCATCGCCAATCGGATCGCCGAGAATCTCTATGTGGACAAGGCGTTCCTCAGCGCAGACGGCGTTTCGCTCGAACATGGCGTCACATATTTTCACCTCGAAGAAGCGGAGTTGCGACGCTTGATTCTTGACAAAGCGTCAAAAGTCATCGTGCTGACCGATCACAGCAAATTTGGTGTGACCGCCTTCGTCAAAACCGCCTCGCTCAATGACATTGACTATTTGGTAACAGACAACCATCTGAGCAATCAAGCAGTCACACAGCTCACAGAAGCAGGTGTCCGCGTAATTCAAGCCTGATCATTGATTTGCGGAATATAGACCGCCATGCGTGATACACCCCGCACCAGCAGAACCATGAAAATGTCAGTCAATCGAGGCATCGCGGATGGCGCACCAAAGGTAGCGGGTTGTTTTCAGGGTAGAGAAGTCAGCGAACGCCTGCATGTTGCCGCCTGGGCGTTCACGCAAATTCGTCAATCCTACACAACCCTCACACTTAGATTTGTAAAGTCATCCCATCGTAAGCGACGATGATGTCTGGCTCAAAGATGGCCGCTAAATCTTCGTGCAACAAATGGGCATTGTGCGAAAAATGCGTCACGACAACTTTCCCAGTCGGCTGCAAAACGCGATTTTCATCAAACCATGCTTTTGTCTCCAACACCGCATCTATGTTCATATGGTTTGCGCGATGTGGCGACCTGCCCACCGTACATTCCAAGATGGCCAGATCAAGTTGTTTATCCTTCAAGAACGCCCAAGTGGGTTCTGGAAACCAACCACTGTCGTGTCCGTGTAAAATTTGTCTGCCATCCTTCTCGATATAATACAGAAGACAGGTTTCCATCGGATCGTGACTGGCTAAGAGCGGCGTGATCATCGCCGTTTGCGTCTGAACTGGATGAAACGGCTGAATGCGATGAAAGCGGAATTTGTCCTGCGGCGCTTCCATCGCCTGCTGACACAGGCGCAGCACCACATCATGCGCATAAACGTGAATGGGACGTTCCGCCGCCTGCGCGTATCCAGGCAATCTTGCATTTAAATCATCCGTATAGAGATGGTCTGAATGGGAATGCGTAAAAAGTAAATCCTTCATTTCCTCCAGGTCGATCCCGTCGCGAATCATGTGGTAAAAAGAGTCTGGTGGGAAGTCGATTTTCAATTCGTTGTCGATGGACACAGAAGTCCGTGAGCGAATGTTTTTCCCGCCGCGTTTCCTCGCTTCGCCACACAAGGTGCAGCGACAAAACAAGGACGGAATGCCCTCAAAAGCTGCGGTTCCATAAAAGTGCACGTCCATGAAGAACACCTCCCTCAAGTCTTTCTTGTGAAAGGCTATGCATCACGCTGGTAGATGTATCAGTCCAAACAACATTCGTGCGCATTTTCTGCTCCCTTCAAGCTAACATAGCGTGCATATTATTGTAAATACAATTTTAACTGTGCAATTATGTGCATATGTGATGATTTGCATGCTATAATATCCACAGGGAATGCGTTAGCCAATTCTACGATCTCACCCGTTTTTTATGCAATTTGCGCGACGAGTGAAAGGGGTTCGAATTTGACTTACACCGTGCTGCTATTACTCATCCTCTCAGCCGTTGGGCACGCTTCCTGGAACGCCATCTCACGACGAGTGTCAAATCGAGACGCCTTTTTCACCTTGATTACCATCATCGCCATCGCCATTTATATTCCACTGGCCGTCTACCTGGGTTGCAAATACCACATACCATTGGCAGCTTTAGGTTGGGTGCTCGGAAGCGCAATATTCCAAGTCATCTATTTTATTACATTGGCCAAAGCTTACCGTGTTGCGCCGCTCATCTCTGTTTATCCAGTGGCGCGGGGCACATCGCCGCTGTTGGCCAGCCTATTCAGCATCGTCATCAGCCAGATTCCCGTGAATGCCCTGGCCTGTAGCGGGATCGCGCTGATTGTCTGCGGCATTTTCTTCATCAACCAAACCGGGTTCAACATCATAAATCTACGCGCGACATTCTTCAATCCCGGTGTCATTTGGGCGTTTCTCACCGGCGCGTGCACAGCGATGTACACCATCTTTGACGCACAAGGCGCCCAGGTGGTATCCGGCATCCTATTTGCCTACATGGTCTATATCGGTACGGCCATCGGAAAAATCATCGTGGACAGGAAACTGACACCTGGCGTGTCCTATATCGCGTTGTTCAAACAGTTTCCGACAGCGTCTATCATCGGCGGCTTCCTCATCTTCGGCGTCAACGCGACCGTGCTCTATTGTCTGCAGACCACACCGGTCGCCTATGTCTCAGCAGTGCGCGAAGTGGGTATCGTGTTTACGGCGCTCATCGGCATCATCTGGTTTAAAGAGAAGTTGGGCATCGTAAAATGGGGGTCTATTTTCGCCATTCTCACGGGGATCATCCTGATCAAAATCGGCTGATGGCGCTTGCGCGAGATGGCCAAAGGGACCGAGGCTGCCTCATGCAGCAGATCAGTCCCTTGGGCTTCTAGCTGGTCAAGCAAGTCAGAAGTGAGTGATTAACAAAACTTGCGCACGCGCAGCCACGCTGCACATGTTTTTGTCCAGGAGCCGACATGTGGATCCTGCGTCGCGAGTCCCAGTCCATGCACGCCATGTTCATACACGTGCAAGTCAAAGGGGATGCTGCGCTTGCCTAATTCCGCTGCGTACATCAAACTGTTGGCCACCGCAACCGCTTCGTCATCCGCCGTATGCCAGAGAAATGCAGGTGGTGTCGCCGCCGTGATTTGGCGCTCATTTGACAAGTCATCAAGCAGTGCTGGGTCTGGATTTGCGCCGAGCAAATTTTCGACAGACCCTTTATGACGGTGCTCATGCAAGCTGATGACCGCATAACAAAGTACGGAGAGATCTGGTCGGCTGCTGACGCCATCAATCGCATCCGCCTGCGTTGTTGCGCCGTCATCAAAGTGGGTCGACACGGTCGCCGCCAGATGGCCGCCCGCCGAGAAGCCAAGGACGCCGATGCGCGCCTTGTCCACGCCCCAGGCGTCCGCGTGGTAGCGAACATAGCGAATGGCGCGCTGCCCGTCGAGCATCGGCACGGGATGACGATACGGCGCGACCCGATAATCAGCGACAAACGCGTGGATGCCAAGCGTATTCAGCCAACGGGCAATCGGTGCGCCTTCGTGATCAGCGCGCATCGCATAGCCGCCGCCAGGGTAAATGACGATGGCGGAAGCGACATCTTCCGTGTCTGCGAAAAAAGGCGTGAGCCGCGGCAGATTGGCGTCATCCCCCGCTTCGAGAAAGGGGACATCCTCGTTCCACAGGGGCAGCGGCGTTTCGTTTTGCGGCCTTTGCAACCATTTCGTCATGGTGGTTCCCTCCATTCACATATCCCCAGACAATATTTCGTCTGCAGCTTTGTTCAGCAGATCCTGTCCTGCCAGAAAATCAAATACCGTATAGCGTGATCGCAACGCTTTGGCATGCAAAAACGTCTTCCCCAATAGTTCCTTGTCGATCTCGATAAAGCCTGCCGTGTCTGGGATATCCATCTTGAACAAGGCTTGTTTCACATCATCCAGCAGCGCAAAGCCAGGTTGTAGCGCGGCGCGGACAGCTTGCATCGAAACAGCGGCAATCGCGCTTTGCTGGGTTTGCTGGGCGTCATGTTTGGCCTGCTGCACCGAGATGATTTCATCCGCGCCCGCCCCGTAACGTTTGCGGGCTTCCTCGACAAACGCGTCCGTGACCTCGGGAACCAAGGGCGGCGCAATGTGCTCCAGTTGCCAGACAAATTGGTAGAAACGGATCATCCAGTGTGTCGCATAGCCGACTTGCAGGCCGTGCGCATGATGATGGCGTTCGTGGTGATATGCGGACAGATCCCAAAAATGTGAGCAATGGTGCTCACTGCCGCTGCACGGTCGGGAGTTGCCCATCATCGCCATGGCGATGCCGGAGTTCATCAAGCCGATACACAGATTTTTGACGGCTTCTTCATCGCGCGCTTTGATCTGCTCCGCATGCTCGACGACATAAGCCAATGGTTGAAAGACAATCTCATAGGAAGTGGGGCAAAAATATTCGCCATACAAAGTCCGGGCAAGTTGCCAATCGAGCAACGAGATGGCTTTGCCCGCCAAATCGCCAAATCCGGACTGAATGAGGTGAAAGGGTGTCTCGCGCAATACGGCCAAATCCGCAAAAATGGCCTGTGGCGCCTGCGCCGGTGTGGTGATCTTCAGCCCGTCAAATTGCATTGCCGCAATACTCGACGCATACCCGTCCACCGAGGCCGCCGTCGGCACAGAAATGTAGCCAAGGCCTTCGGCATGTGTGGCGTAGCGAACAATATCGTTAATGACACCACTGCCCACTGCAAGCACGATGTCATACGTATGTTGCTGTAACGCTTGTCGCACGTGCAGCACAGCAGCTTCATCCGGCAATAGTTCCTCTTCGCCGGAAAAGAGCCGAGTTTGTACATGCCACTGCGCGCCAACCAACTTCGCTGCAAGGCTCTCCCCGCAAGCTGCATACGTGTTTGCATCGGCGACCAACAGCACATTGTGCAAATTGCGCTGTTGGAGATAGGCAACCAGTTCTTGCTGCGCCTCGTGGCCGACGACAATCTTTTCAATGGGCACTGTGTGTGTCTGTCCACATGCGCACGGCAGCGAGCCTGCAAGCAGATGTTCAGGGATCTCCATCATCCCGCTCCTTTCTGTACTCACCTAACCTGAAAATCATACGGTACCTTGGTGTGCGCCATCCGCAACGCCTCAATAGGACTGGCATTCTCATGCTGCTGCTAGTCCGGGACGCATCATGTACGGCGATCTTGCCCGTAATAGGCGTTTGCGCCATGTTTGCGCAGAAAATGCTTATCCAACAGCACATCGTCAATGGGGGCGAGCGCTGGATTGAGCATGACAGATTGGTAAGCCATCTTCGCCACTTCTTCGAGCACGACCGCATTGTGCACCGCATCGCCTGCGTCTTTTCCCCAACAAAAAGGCGCGTGGCCGTGCACAAGCACGCCAGGCATCGCCAGTGGACGCCTTTCCGCGAGCGTCTCCAGGATGACACGGCCTGTTTCCACCTCGTAGTCGCGGCGAATCTCGTCGGCCGTCATCGGGCGGGTGCAGGGCACTTCACCATAGTAATAATCCGCGTGTGTCGTACCGAACGCCGGAATGCCGCGGCCTGCTTGCGCCCAACTGGTCGCCCACGGGGAGTGTGTATGGACAATGCCGCCAATGTCCGCCAACGCTCGGTACAAGATGAGATGTGTCGGCGCATCTGTCGAAGGATTCAGATTCCCTTCCATCCGCTTGCCGGCCAAATCGAGCACCACCATATCGTCCATAGACAGCTTTTCATAGGGCACCCCGCTCGGTTTGATCACGACGAGCCCCTGCGACCGATCAATGGCGCTGACGTTCCCCCATGTAAACTTCACCATATCATGTTTGGGTAGCGCTAGGTTCGCTTCGAGCACTTGTTTTTTCAACTGTTCCAGCATGCCTTGTATCCCCCATATGCAAAATCGGGTGAGGTATGCCCCCACCCTTCATGTTAACTCAACCGCCAGTACAGTTCATTCCAACGCAGTTCGTCACGCAATCTCAACAAAGAGGTATCCTGATTGATGAGCACACACTCCATCCCCACCATCTCCGCCCAATCCACGAGCTGTTCGGCCGTCACCTCGTAGGAAAAGACGGTGTGATGCGCCCCGCCAGCGTAAATCCAGGCCTCGGCCGCCGTTTGCAAAGATGGCGCTGGCCGCCACAGCACACGGGCGACAGGCAGTTTTGGCATGTCCTTTTCCGGGCGCACCGCTTCCACCTCGTTGACAACTAGGCGGAAACGATTGCCCATATCGATGATGGACGCGCAGACGGCTGACCCGCTGCGGCCGTCGAACGTGATACGCGCAGGGTCCGCCTTGCCGCCGATGGACAGTGGATGCACCTCAATTCGCGGCTTGGTCGCAGCGATGGTCGGGCAAACTTCAAGCATGTGCGCGCCGAGAATCAGTTCGTTGTTCGGCTCCAAGTGATAGGTGTAATCCTCCATGAAAGAGGTGCCGACAAACCCGGCCATCACTTTCATCACGCGCAGGAGCGCCGCTGTTTTCCAATCGCCTTCCCCGCCGAACCCATAGCCAGACGCCATCAGCCGCTGTACGGCCAGTCCTGGCAGTTGAGTCAATCCATGCAGATCTTCAAACGTGGTCGTAAACGCATGAAAGCCGCCCGCTTCCAAAAACGCCCGCATGCCCAACTCAATTTTGGCTTGTCCGCGCACAGCCGCCCACTTTGCGTCATCGCCTCCCACGTCCTGTGCGATGTCATACTCTGCTTCGTACGCCGCCAACAGTTGATTCAACTGCGTGTCTGTCACTGCGTTGACGGCGGCGACCAAATCGCCGACACCATAGCCATTGACTGACCAGCCCAATTTGATTTGCGCCTCGACCTTGTCCCCTTCCGTAACCGCCACTTCGCGCATATTGTCGCCAAAGCGGGCGACCTTCAACTGCCGGCTCTGCGCATGGCCCACCGCAGTTCGCATCCAGCGGCCGATTCTGCCCTGCAGCGCTTTGTCCGACCAATGGCCCGTGATCACTTTGCGCGCGACCTTCATCCGCGCCCCGAGAAATCCGTACTCCCGGTCCCCATGTGCGGACTGGTTCAAATTCATGAAGTCCATATCGATGGCGTCCCAGGGAATGTCCCGATTGAACTGCGTATGCAAGTGCAAAAGGGGTTTTTGCAAAACAGACAGGCCCGCAATCCACATCTTGGCGGGCGAAAACGTGTGCATCCAGGTGATGATGCCCGCACAGGCATCATCCGCGCCCGCCGCCAAAAACAGCTTGCGGATGGCCTCCGGTGTCGTCACCACCGGCTTGTAGACGAGATCAAACGAAAGCGCGTCACTTTGCTGCAGTTCTTCGGCGATGGTCCGCGCGTGCGCCTCCACCTGTGCAATGGCTTCTGGACCATAAAGATGCTGACTGCCTGTCACAAACCAGAACTCATGTCGCTTTGACAATGAAATCGCCCTCCTTCACTTTCCGTTCTTTAGCACAAATTGCCGCCCAGCTTCACAGTGAAGCTTGAACACGGATTTTCTTCAATGTATGGAACAAATCGACGTTGTCCTCTCCCAAGACCGTGTGGAGATGGCGATAGATCTGATAGATTTGCGCGTAGATTTGCTGGCTGCCCGCGTCGGGTTCATATCGGGTCAATACCGGCGCCGCCAGCGCTTCGGTCGCCGCATGAATGGAAGCATAACCGCCAGCCTTCTCCCCAGCAGCCACCGCGCCGAACATGGCTGCGCCGCGAGCTGGGATCTCTTTCGAGTCGCGGACAATCACTGGCAAGCCGCAGATATCCGCATAAATCTGCATGAGCAGCGGGCTTTTTTGCGGCAGTCCCCCACAGGCGACCAACTCCTGCAAAACAATGCCGTGCTCTGCCAAGTTGTCGACGATACGCTTTGTCCCCAGCGCCGTCGCTTCCAGCAACGCGCGGTAAATGTGATGCGCTTCGGTCGCCAACGTCAGGCCGAAAATCATGCCGGACAAATCCGCATCTCCCAGAATGCTGCGATTCCCATTCCACCAATCAAACGCCATCAATCCATGTTCACCAGGGCGCAGCTTGGCTGCCTGTGATTCAAGGTATTCATAGATAGATTGGTTGTTGGCGACTGCTTGTTCATATTCATGTTGCGGCACAGCCTTCTTGACAAACCATTCAAACATGTCGCCCACGGCCGCTTGCCCTGCCTCATAGCCGTACAATCCCGGCAACACGCCGTCTTTGACCACGCCGGTTATCCCCGGCAACCGGACTTCATCCACAGTCAACGCGAGATGACAAATCGACGTCCCCATCACCATCACGAGCGATCCCGGTTGATTGACGCCAACTGCGGGAACGGCAACCATCGCGTCGACATTGCCGACCGCTACAGCGACCGCATCTGACAACCCGAGTTTGCTCGCAATTTCCGGCACGATGAAGCCAGCTTTGGTGCCGAGTGGATAAAAATCTTTGCCCAGTTTCGCCCAAGGCGCTGTGAAGTCCGGGTTCACAGCCGCGAAGAATGCCGCGTCAGGCAATCCTTCCTCTTCCGACCACATCGCTTTATACCCAGCTGTACAAGAATTGCGACACACATGGCCTGTCAGATACCAAACAATCCAATCGGTCGCCTCGACAAACGCGTCGCAAGCATCGTACACGTCCCTATCCGATTCAAAAACCTCAAGCAGTTTCGGAAAGTACCACTCTGATGAAATGCGACCACCGTAACGCGTCAAAAAGCTTTCGCCGCGTTCTTGCGCCAAGTGATTGATTCTATCGGCAATCTGTTGCGCTGAATGATGCTTCCACAACTTTGGCCAGGCATGCGGCCTGTCCCGCCAAGCCGCCTCTGTACATAAAGGCGTGCCATCGCCCCTGACGGGCAGCACGGTACAGGAAGTAAAATCGACCCCGAGGCCAATCACATCGTGCGGATGGATCCCAGCTTGCTTGATGACTTGCGGAACACCTTGCTCTAACACGTCGATGTAGTCAAGCGGGTGTTGCAACGCCCAATCCGGCGGCAATTTTGCTTTCGTCGTCGGCAAGACATCATCAATGACACCATGCGCATAAGGCACCACCGCCACAGCGATTTCTTCGGCTCGAAGCAAATCAAGCAGCACCACTCGCCCTGATTGGGTGCCGTAGTCCACACCAAGTGTGTACGCCAATGTATACACCTACCTATCCTGTAAATAAAGTCGACACCTTTGCGCGCCATCTGCGCTGCCACGGTGGACACCGCAAAGATGATGTTGGCACAAGCGGCAACACGCATGGCAATTTGCTATGCATCAGCGCGCCCAAACAATTTGTTCGCACAACTGAATGATCAGGCAAAATGATAAACAAACGTTTTATTCGTAATTGTCAGCCTAGATAAACCTGTTGTCAATCATTTGTACGTACATTTTATTTTACAGGATAAACCACCTTGCGTGATGCCTCGCACCAACAGCATCATGAACATACCCGTCAATCAAAGCATCACGGATTGGTGCAGCACCAAGGTATCGACTTTATTTGCAGGAAGGCAGATATATATATGTTGGAAGACGCTCGTAGAACATACAGACATTGAATGTGTAAAGCCGAATGAAGACAGAAGGGATAAGTGTGTGGCAATGGCGAGCGGCAATCCGTTTTTTGTGTGGTTTGACGATGTGTGTACAGACCACTTACGCACACCCCGTTTCACCAAATGCGCATGTGATTGAAGCGGATATACATTCCGTCTTGTACAGTGACTTATTGCTCACGACGCTCGCGCGAGCCTTGCCAATACGTGAGCATTGTCTGCCAAACTGACATCGCCGTCACGCCGTTACAAGATACGACGACCGTAAATAAAGTTCTCTATCCAGTAAGTGTCACTCAAACTGATGGCGATCAACCCATGTGTAGTCACCGCTGCAAATTGATTGCCGCCTAAATAGATACCATCGAAAGTCGCGCTATTTTTTCCGCCGTTGAGATCGAAGAAAACCAAATCCCCTTTTTCCAGTTGGTTCGGATTGTCAATCAGGGTGCCGACCTGCGCCTGTTCAGCAATTGTCCGCGGCAACTGAACCCCGACCTGCGCGTATACGTATTGCACAAAACCCGACGCGTCAAAAGAGGTGCTTGGGTTTTGCAACAATTGCTGAACCTCTGATGTCACATCATTCTGCTGCGCAGTGTCCGTAGGCTGGGTCGGAACGGATTTGATGATGACACTCCCCGGATTGACTGACGTTTCCTCTGAAACCTGCTGATGTTCCGCCTTCGCAGGCTGCGGAGACCACGAATGCCACAAATTGAACAAGACGAACGCAATGATTACAATGGCTCCGCCAGAAACGCCGCTGGCGACCATTTTGTACCGGGTATCCACTGTGTGTCCTCGCTCCCTTTATGCGCGCTTGGATTACGATGTATTTCAAAATGGTTTCATTTCGTTGTGCCACGTTTACAACAATATACTATCTATTCGGATTGTATGCTTATTTCTTGGGTGTGACGTGCCAATCCTTTTATTTGTATCATCAAAACGCAAGCGTACCACCAAACGACAGATACAAAAGCAGCAAATTGAGCAGTACGATCACCACAGTACAAATGATCGCCAGCAATGTCACCGCTCGTTTGTTGACCAACACACCCATGATATCTTTGCGTCGCGTGAAATACACCAGCGCAATCACTGGCATGGGCAACACAAGGCTCAAGATGACCTGGCTGATGACGAGCGTCTCCGTCGGATTTATCCCCAGCGCGACGATGATAAAGGTCGGCAGCATGGTGATGACGCGCCGCAGCCACACCGGAATGGTGAAGCCGACAAATCCCTGCATGATGACCTGCCCTGCCATTGTGCCGACTGCCGAACTGGAAATCCCCGATGCCAGCAGAGAGACCAAAAACACGGCCGCGGAAGCTGATCCCAAAAGCGGCGTCAAGGTTTTGTAGGCAGTCGATATGTCTGCAATCTGCGTGTGGCCGGAGCCATGGAACACAGATGCAGCCATGAACATCATCGCCAAATTGACAAATCCGGCGAGCACCATCGCGATGATGACCTCTTTCGTGTTAAACCGTGCAATCTTGCGCTTCTCGCCATCATTGCGCGGAATGATACGGTTTTGCGTCAACCCGGAATGGAGGTACACAGCATGCGGCATCACCGTTGCGCCAATGACACCCACGGCCAACAGCACGGCATCGCTGTTCCCCATCCACGGCACCACACTGTGGTACGCGATTTGACCAATTTGCGGTTTTGCCAACACCGTCTCCACGATGTAACAAAGCGCAATGAGCACGACAAATGCTGCAATAAATTTCTCCAGCGGCCTAAAGCCAAACCGTTCGAGCATCAGGATGAGATATGTTGTAATACCCGTCAACAATGTCGCGAACAGCATAGGAATGTGAAACAACAGATTGAGTCCCAGCGTCGCTCCGAGGAATTCCGCAATATCCGTCGCCATGGCGGCGACTTCTGAGAACCCCCACATGATATATGATAACCATTTCGGAAAATATGCTCTACACATTTCGGGAAGACTTTGCCCCGTTGCGATGCCGAGCTTGGCTGACATATTTTGAATCAACATGGCCATGAGATTCGCCAGAACAACAACCCACAGCAACTTGTAGCCGAACTCAGAACCACTTTGGATGTTGGTGGCGTAGTTTCCGGGATCCACATAGGCAATTGCCGCAACAAAAGCTGGGCCTAAGAACGGCAACAGCGCTCTTATCCCCTTCTTTTGCTGCGATATGGATGCCCGCGCTGCAGCGACAGCCTTGCTCTCGTGTTCGATCCGCTGTGTTGGCGCACTCATTCTATATCCCACCTTCACCAGGTTGACTGTTTTTTCTCACAGAAGACAGCTATTTCATAAAGGCAACATTTTTAGTCCAGGGAAACTTCCTGCTGTTATTATACATCGCCTTTATGTAAATGTGCATTCTTTTTTTGCCGTTGAGCAAAATTTTTTCCGCAAGGAAACAAATGAAATCATTGGTGTTGTTCACGCTGTTCAAAGCGCGCTATAGGTGGATGGATTCTGGGTTCGCAGGGGATTGGGTTGCAAGGGAGAATGACGAGAATGACGGACGCCAGCCCAGCCATATACGCTATGGGCATTGGCGCAGTTTGGGAACCTGGGCGCAGTTCTGGGGATGTCGAGACATCCCCAGAGCTCATCCATCAAGATTACGTTGCCCGCGACGTTTTCGGTTATTCCTTTTCCTTATCATGGCCGCCGCCAATCAGGGAAAAACCAAGCGCCAAGCCCGAGAGTAAAATGGCCACGATGGACACCGTCAAAACCCAGGTGTCCGCCGTCGACCAGCCAAGCGAATTCCCAGGCGCTGCGGCTGCCGTCTGTGCCGCGCTTGTCGGCGCAGCAGCTTGACTGACTGGCTGACTGGTCAAGATTTGGGTCATCGAATGTGGCGTACTTGAGTCAGCAGGCCCTGTCCACTCGACAATGGTATTGTCCTTATAGCGTTGAAACGCATTCCAATCCAGCGTCGTCGGCTTGTTCGGGTTTTGCGCAATAAACTGGAACGTCTCAAACTGCCCCGGTTGAATGCCAGCACCCGTTGCCTGCCAAGTGACTGTCTCGGTGCCGTCAGACAACTTTTGTTCATGCACAGTCCAGCCCTGAACAGGTTCATACTGTTCAAAGTCCATGCCAGCAGGGATTTTCAGCACAATTTGCACCGTCGGATCCGTCTTTTCGCACGGCACGCGCATGCTGTACTGCTCCCACGCCCCGACCGTCGACTGCGCCGGTGTGACAATGACATGCGCAAATGCCGTCGCTGTCGCGCACAATGTCATCGCTCCGCTCACGCCGGCAATCAACCCGCCTACCCATCGTTTCATCTTACAATGCCCCTTTTTATCAAGCAGCAGCCTCAGGCGACCGCCCATGCCTGCCCTTGTTCATGATGATGTTCACTGCCCGACCGCAAATGAGAACTCGCCATCCAATTGATTGTAATCATCTGTAAGTGCGTCGATCTCGACATGCCAACGGCCGCCGCCAGATAACGCCAACCCGTCTACGCTGTAGACACCGGGCGCCTTCTCGTTCAACCGCAACGTGTCCGATCCCGCCGCCACCGTGGAAGAGGAAAACGAGAGGGTCACCTGTTGCACAGCTGTGACTGCCTGTCCATTGTCACCTGTCAACCTGACGGTAAATTGGTTGTTCCCAGCTTGATTCGGCGTGATCGACAGCGCCATGGTCGTACCCTCCACCGTTTTGCGCATGTGCACCGGTCCCGGATCACTCATACCTGTGGGCAAATTGGTGAGTATCGACGCGACGAAGAAAATCCCCAGGCCAACGACGAGTTCCACCAGCACCAAGCGACGGAATGACTGCATGCGCAGCCTTTTGCGCCGCGTCCAATGCACAGCGGCCAACAGCAACATGATGATAAAGAGAGTCAACTTCACGACGAGCGCCTGGCCGTAGCCGGTATGAAACAGCGCATACCACGTTGGGATATGCAGCAAGGCGGTGTAAAAGCCTGTGACCGCGAGCGCGATGACACTCGCCGAGGCCACCATGGAGAATCGCCGCACAGTCATGGCGATCTCCTGCTTTTGCATCGTCTCCTTTGAACGGATCCAAACGGCCATCAAAAGGACCATGCCTGTCAAACCGCCCACCCAGATGGATGCGGCGTACAAGTGAATGACATCCGCCACAACAGGCATTTGTGGTGAATTCTCTGCCACCGCGTGCCCTATCAATCCCTTTGTGATGGGAAAGCAAAATACCGGCGTCAATATCCACCACCATCGATGCTTGATCCGCTCGTTCAGCAATGCAGAGAGCACAGGCGGCGCAATCAAAAGCAGCAACATCTGCACAATCCAGACATAGCCAAACAACGTCAGATTGAGCGTTCGCAGCAAATCGCGCGGCGAAAACGAGGCAAAGCCGTGTACATTCCAAGTGATGGCCGTTTGTACAGGCAGACTGAACGCAATGCCGATGGCCAACAGCGCCCAGGCCGCATAAACCAGCTTCCGCCGCCAGCCACGCATGGCAGGACCAGCGGAAGCTGGCCAGATGAAGCGGAAAAAGAGCGCGAGGCCAATGACCAAGGCCATGCCGATATATTCGAGCGTCCTGTCGATCAACATGGCTGCGCCGGGCGTATATCCGGTTTGCGTTGCGCCCAAATGCAGCGATTTGACGTCGATTTGCACGCCAAACGGGATGGTGCCTTCCACTGTATGTCCATCGGCAGAAACCACCTGCCAATGAATTGTATAAACCCCTTTGGGCAAGCTCGCGGGAAGATGACAGATGATTTCGTGGTGATTGGCGGGATCGAGCTTGCCATCCCCACTGTCGACCCGCTTGCCATCCTCGTCGGTGACTGTCAAACCTTGCGCGCTCAACTGGACGTTTTCATCAAACTGCACTTCCACTTGTGTCGGCGCCTTTTGAAACGATTGACTCGCCGCCGGATTGGATGAAATCACATATGCATGCGCAAAAACCGTCACTGGCGCGATAAATGCGCCTGCTAGTCCCAGCGCGAACACAACCCATAATCTGCAAAACCATCTCACACCACGTCCCACAGCGTGCACTTCCTTCTCTATTTCTTAGGCAGTGTCCATCGTAATCCAATTCGGCGATAAGCAGGCCACCCGAAAGTCCTATTTTTGTGACAAGAGATCGGCAAATGTGGCGCCCACGGTTCGTCGCCTGACGCCACATTCCATCTTTCTCATTTTCGCCTTCTATTGGCGTGGTTTCGTCATAGGTGGAATCCCTGAGAGCACGCCCGCCACAATCAACGCCAGAACGAGCAGGCCAGAAATCATGGCGACGATGCCCGCCCATTGAAAATGCGACCAGAACAATCCACCCGCTGAACCGCCGAGACTGGAACCCACGTAATAGAAAAACAAATACAGCGAGGACGCCTGCCCCCGGCCAGACACCGCACGCCTCCCCACCCAACTGCTGGCTGTGGAGTGGCCGCCAAAAAAGCCGAACGTAAATACAGCGACGCCGAGAATGATCAGGACGATGCTGTGCGTGAGTGTGATGAGAACGCCCATGAGCATGATGCCCACACTGATGAACAGAATTTTGCGCCGTCCGACCGTATCCGCTTTGCGCCCCATCCAGGACGAACTGAACGTGCCGACGAGATAGACAATAAAAATCCAACCGACGATACTTTCCGACAAATCGTAGGGATGCGCCATGAGACGATAGCCCAGGTAGTTGTACAGCGTGACAAACCCGCCCATCAACAAAGCGCCCATCAGAAAGAGACATATGATGCCAGGATCGCGAAATTGGCGGCCAAATCCGGCCAGCAGATGTTTCGGCGTGATCGACACGCGTTGAAAATGGCGTGATGACGGCAGACTGCGCCAAAAATAGAAAAAGGCCAGCAGGCTGACGGCCCCCAGCACGATGATGGCGATCCGCCAAGTGGAAATGTCGGTGATCATCCCGACGACAATGCGACCAAACAGGCCGCCGATGGTGTTGCCGCTGATGTACAGGCCCATGGCGAAGCCAAGGCTCATGGACTCGACTTCCTCACTTAAATAGGCCATAGCCACTGCGGGCACACCTGCCAACACGATGCCTTGGGTGGCACGAATGACCAGCAGAACCGCAAAGTCCGGCGCCAGCGCGGTCAATATGCAACAGATGGCCGAAACGACCAGCGAGATGGTCATCACACTTTTGCGCCCGATGGCGTCGGACACAATCCCGGCGATGGGCAGCGTGATGGCGAGTAAGATGGTGGTCAAAGACAGCGAGAGGCTGGCCATCACCGGAGATACGTGAAATTGAGCTGTGAACAGCGGGAAAAGCGGTTGTACACAGTACAAAATAGTGAATGTCGCCAAACCCGCCGCAAACAGGGCAAGACTGGCCCGGCGATACGCAGGCGTCCCCCGCTGAATAAACGGTTGCGACGCTGAACCAGCCTCTGTCCCGATGTGATTTGAAGGCAATATTTGCGGCATATGCAAATTGGATTTCTGGCGCATGCCCAATCCATCCCTTTCTCCTGCTCGATATCGCCCCTCATCCTACCCCCGCACACCCTATATGTAAAATTCATTTTTTGCACAACAGTGATGCATTATAATTATAGGGTCTGTTCTGGTGACAATTGATGAAGGAATGATCTTATGGAGTGGCATCAGCTCGTGTACTTTCGCACAGTGGCCCGGATTTCCCATTTCACCCAAGCGGCCGAGCAACTGTCCATCTCGCAACCAGCGCTCAGCCGTTCCATCACCCAATTGGAACAAGAGTTGGGCACCCAGTTGTTTGACAGGCGCCGTGGTCGCAGCGTTGTCCTCAACGCCTACGGCAAAGTGTTTTTGACCTATGTGGAGCAGGCGTTTCAGAATCTACAGGAGGGAAAACAGCGGCTCGAAGAAATGATGGGCATTGCCCACGGTACGGTCTCGCTGGCTTTTTTGCACACGCTGGGCGTACATCTGGTGCCTGATTTGGTCGGCGGCTTTCACAAACAATACCCAGAGATCAAATTTCAGCTCACGCAGAATACGTCCGAAGTGATGCCGCACCAACTGGAATCGGGCGATATCGATCTCTGCCTCTGTCTGGAGCCAAAGAGCAAGCCGAACATTCGCTGGCAACAGCTGTACTCGGAGGAGCTGTATGTCATTGTGCCTTTGAATCACCACTTGGCCAAGCGCACGGCCATCCGTTTGGCCGATGTCGCTGAGGAGCCGTTTATCAGTTTAAAACGCGGCATCGGTTTGCGCGCCATCACCGACGCCCTCTGCGCCCAGGCCGGGTTTGACCCGAAAATCGCCTTCGAGGGCGAGGAGATTCCGACCATCGCTGGCTTGGTCGGGGCTGGACTCGGTGTTTCACTGGTGCCTTCCTTGACCAAGTTCGATCCCGCTCGCACCTCCCTCCTGCGCGTCACCGCCCCCATCTGTCGCCGCGACATCGGCATCGCTTGGATAGATGGGCGCAAACTTTCACTGGCTGCAGAGCGGTTTAAAGACTTCGTCCTTGACCCTGGTTCGCGAAAAGACCATGCTGGCAATATGGAAGGATGGGAGAACAAACATGGACAAACGTGAGTTGAAAGCGAAACTGACCGAACTACAATTTGAAGTGACGCAAAATAACGCCACCGAACCGCCGTTTCACAATGAATACTGGAACAACCAACGCGAAGGCATCTATGTCGATGTGGTCTCCGGCGAACCCTTGTTCAGTTCGCGGGACAAATACGACGCCGGTTGCGGTTGGCCCAGTTTCACCAAACCGCTCAATTTGGAAAGCATCAAAGAAAAAGAGGATTTGAGTCACCGCATGGTTCGCACTGAAGTCCGGAGCCAAAAAGCGGATTCCCATTTGGGCCATGTGTTTGAAGATGGTCCACTGGAAACTGGCGGCTTGCGCTATTGCATCAACTCTGCGGCGCTGCGCTTTATCCCGAAAGAGGATTTGCAAAAAGAAGGGTATGGACCCTACCTCCAATTGTTTGATGATGAGGCGTAAGGTGTCGCTCCTCTGACAGTCGGTTGATTTATCGATGATAAGCGGGCTAGAAGTGACGTCGCATTCGGCGGTTTTCTAGCCCTCGTGTACGTATGTTCCGGCTTTCTTGTTGGCGATACGTCTTTTCTTATAGGTGAGAGATGGTTTTGAAATGCTGCGTCACTGTTTAGAGGCCGACCCTAATGAGTAACTCGAGTAAAATCGTTCTGGCCCTGTCCAGTGTGCTATCGCTCTATATGTTCTATCTGTTTTGGGCCTGGTTTGCCTTTCAATCCACACAATCCGATGGCTTCTTTGTTGTCCCGTTCTTTTATTTTCGCCAATTCAACGGCGCATTTTTGTCTTGGATAAACATGGTCGTTATTGTCAACTTTCTACTGTGGGGTGTTTGGCTGATTTTGTTCATCAGAGACCACACACGAGATGGCAAGAAAGAAGATAGAACGAGCCTGCTTTACAAGGACGAGATCGAATAGCAACTCAAACCTGTGTCAGCGTTTTACGATTAGTAATTCACAGTAAAAAATATACATTCTCCCTGCGCTTTCAATCACGCTTTTTATCCGCTGTTCATCCGGATAGTTTGGCACAAAATCGGGTTCCATACGGGAAATTGACCCCATGGAATCATGGGGCCAATTCCTCATCACACCTAACTACGGTGACTCGGGTCTACCCACGTGTATGCAAACGGATCATAGATGACGGAACTTGTGTAGAAACCGTGAAGCCAAGGTTGGACGCACCAATGTCCTTCCAACTGATAAGTTGGTACCCAAGTCGCATCCGACATCACCTGGTTGATGACCTTCGCATAAAGTTGGTCTCGCTCCTGTGCGTTGTTCAGATATTCTGCTTGATTGAGCCACTGATCCACCTGCGGATTTGAATAGTTTATCGTGTTATTCTCTGGTATCTGGCTCGAATTAAAGAGCGTATCCAAGAAATCGGAAGCATCGGGAAAGTCCTGTTGCCAAGCACTTTCAACAATCTGAGCATTGCCAGACATGTCTTCTGCGAGGAAGTCCGACCAAGAGACCTCATGCAAGTTCACCGTGATGCCAATTTTCTTCATCATGGCTTGAAATGCCTGATCTTCCTCTTTCGAAGTATCGAGATTTTCATTCCACATGTCGAGCGTCAAACCGTTTGCATAGCCCGCTTCCTTCAGCAATTGCTTTGCCTTTGCCGGATTGTAACTGTACTGCGCGCTCGGATTTAAATGGTTTACATATCCCGCAAGTGAGGATGGCAAGGGTTGATTGGCTGGTTGTACAGCGCCATTGTTGATTTTGACAAACATTTCCCGATTAAAACCATATTCAATCGCCTGCCGAACCTTGAGATTGCTCAACGGATTTGGCTTGCCGTTGATTTCCTTTTTGACATTCAAACCAATGTAATATATCGCGTTCATCGGTCTTTGCATCACGTACTTCCTCAATTTAGGCGAGTCCATGATGATTGGATATACGGAGCCTGGAATGCCATCGCCGCCCATCAACCAGGGGCTCAGTAGAGCAGTTTGCCCTTTTTCCCAGTGCATTGCATCGACCTGAGTGTCATTGTTCACATTGAAGGTGATTTGATTCAAATACGGCAAACGTTGACCATATTTGTCCTTTTGCCAATAATGCGGGTTCTTCACCAGAATGACTTGGCTTGAAGAGTTTAGTTTCACTTCGAACGGACCTGTTCCCATCGCGGCGGTTGTGTCCATCGCCGCATTGCCATGTTGTTTTACAAATTTCGGATCAACCGCAGACAGGAACTGCATCGCCAAAATCTTCAAAAAGAACTGTTGTGGCTTGATGAGCCGAAAGGTGATGGTATGGTCATTCGGTGTACTTACACCGCTGATATCAGTGGATTTGCCATTCACGAAAGCCTGTGCGCCTACGATGTTCATGAAAAACCCACTTCCAGGTGATGGCTTGGGCTGCATATTTGGATTGAGTATCCGTTTCAATTCAAATACGAAATCCTGCGCCGTCATTGGATCGCCGTTTGAAAAGGTGACACCTTTTCGCAAATGAAACGTATACGTCTTACCGTCCTTGGAAATGGACCAGTTCTTCGCCAAGTCACCCGTGATTTGATCCGTTCCCCCTTTATATGTGACTAAGGGTTCATAAACTTGCTGGAGCACCTCTGCCGACGTCGTGTCAAAGGCGACTGCCGGATCTAAATCAGGAACTGCTTGGGTCATGTCCACCGTAATCTGCCCGCCTTCAACCGGCCGAGATGTGGCGCCCATTTGTTGCCCCGTCGATGGCGATGGGGTACTGCAGCCGGCGAGCAATGCGCCAACCATTCCAATGGAGACAGTTGTTGCGAGTCCCCGTTTCCAAGATGCTGACATTACATTTCCCCCATTCAACTGCTCAATCGTAACGGATTCGCGGATCAAGAAAGCCATAGGCAATATCGACCAACAGATTAAAAATCACGACAAACACCGCAAGAAGCAAAACGGTTCCCATAATCACCGGTATGTCTTGATTCTGAATCGACTGATAGGCCAGCATGCCCAAACCGTTCCAATTGAATGTCTCTTCAATGAGCACGACACCCGCCAACAAATAACCCACATCAATGCCGGCATATGTGACGACGGGAATCAAGGCGTTGCGCATGACATGCCGCCAGATGATCCTGTTTTCACTCGCGCCTTTTGCCCGCGCAGTACGAACATAATCCTGGTTCATGACATCTAGCATCGAAGACTTCAGGAGGCGGGTATAATAGGCGGCGCCGGTGATGCCGTATGTGACAGCGGGAAGCACCAAGTATTGAATTGCACCGCCACCGAAGCCACCAATCGGGAAGATCTGAATTTTAAATCCGAAGACGACGAGCAGCAGCAGACCCAACCAATAAACAGGGATAGAGATCCCGACCAAAGCCAAGGCGCTGACGATATAATCGCGCTTCGAGTTGGCGCGACGGGCTGTGTATATCCCAAGCGGAATGCCAAATAACAACTCGGCAATCCAACAACCAACGGCCAATTCAGCCGTCGGCCCCATGCGTTCGCCAATCATGTTAATGACGGGCCTATGATAGATGTAGGATGTCCCTAAATTGCCATGAAGCAAATGCCATAAGTAATGCAAATACTGCTGATAGACAGGCAAGTTCAAACCCAAATCCTTGCGGATTTGCGCCACGACACTTGCTGGCGCATGAGGCCCTGCGATGATTCGCGCCGGGTCTGCTGGAACAGCGTATAGCAAGACGAACGCGATAACTGATATGCCAAACAAGACAATGATGGCTTGACCAAGCCTGCGAATGATATATGCACCCATATGTCTTCCCCCTTCCTCTCACTAACGTGTTGCAGAGTGTGGATCGAGAATGTCTCGCAATCCATCGCCGAGCAGATTAAATCCGACAACGGTAATGACGAGCGCGATGCCTGCGCTGTACATTTCATATGGGGCATAGGCGTACGTAGTCAGCCCCTCTTGAATCATTCCGCCCCAATCAGGCGTTGGTGGCTTGATGCCGAGTCCTAAGAAGCTCAAGCCCGCCGCGGTCAAGATGTTCGACCCAACGTTCAAAGTGGAAAGGACAATCACAGGGCCAAAGACGTTCGGCAAGATAATGCGAAACATGATGCGCCATTCCGAGGCGCCGAGTGCGCGCGCCGCATGTACATACTCAAGTTCACGCACTTGCAGCACTTGCCCCCGAACGACACGGGCCATCACGCCCCAACCGAGCACGCCAATGGCGAATAGAATGTTCCACAAACTCGCGCCAAGGATGGCAACCAATGCCAAGGCAAACAGCAAGAAGGGAAACGCCAGAACCATGTCCGTAATCCGCATGACGAGCGCATCGATCCAGCCGCCAAACGCACCAGCAATCAGTCCCAGTACAACACCCACAACCATGTTGATGATCATGGCGACAAGTCCAATCAATAATGAGATGCGTCCACCCCAAAGTACACGCGACAATACGTCGCGCCCAATGCTATCAGCCCCTAAGGGGAATTTTGCCGATGGGCCTGCAGGCACACCTTGGTTGTTTAAAGCGCCATAAAAAATTTCGGTCGGATCATGCGGTGAAATCCAAGGCGCCAAAATCGCAGAGAGCGCTACAATGAGAACGATTGACCCACCAATATAGAGCATGGGATATTGCTTCAATGATTTCTTAAACTTGCGTTTTCTTTCATGCGATGGTGCAGCTTTGCCTAAACTTGCTGCAGTAGCATCGTTTGCCATGTATTTACCTCCTTCATTCCACAGCGAAGACCAGAATGACCGCCTCAATAAAGATGGCAAGCGACTTGGTGCTTCGGCTTCACTTCTTTCCAAACAGGCGTCTCCCGTTTGCAAATGTCCATCGCCACCGGACAGCGCGTGTGAAATGGACATCCACTCGGTGGATTGGCGGGACTCGGCAGATCTCCGCTCAGAATGATGCGCTCCCGTTTGGCATCGGGATCCGGTATCGGAACTGCAGAGATCAGCGCCTGCGTATAGGGATGCAGCGGATCCGCAAATAAATCATCGCTTTCCGCAGACTCTGCCATGTGCCCTAGATACATCACAAGCACCCGATCACTGATGTGACGCACAACACTTAAATCGTGTGCGACAAAAATGTAAGTCAGATTGAGATCCGCTCGTAAATCGGCTAACAAATTGAGCACTTGACTTTGAACGGACACATCCAATGCGGCAACAGGCTCGTCCAGGATGATCAATTTCGGATCAACGGCCAAAGCCCGCGCAATGCCAATGCGCTGGCGCTGTCCACCAGAAAACTCATGCGGATAGCGCTTAGCGTTCTCTGGGTCGAGCCCGACGCGCTGCAAAAGAGCGTGAACAAGCTTTATTTGATTCTGTTTTGTCCCCAAATGATGAATCTGCATTGGCTCCATCAATGTCTGCGCAATGGAATAGCGCGGGTTTAATGATGCATACGGATCCTGAAAGACCAATTGCATCTCTCGGCGCATGGCCCGCATTTCTGACTTGGACATTTGGGTAATATTTTTTCCTGCAAATTGGACGCTTCCCTCTGTTGGCTCTATCAGGCGCAATATCGCTCGCCCCATGGTCGACTTGCCACAACCAGACTCGCCTACAACACCAAGTGTTTCACCCTGGCGGAGCATCAAATCGATACCGTCAACGGCGCGCACTTGACCAACCGTACGATGGAATAAACCGCGTTTGATTGGGAAATATTTCTTAAGACCTTTCACTTGCAGAAGCGGTGCGCGATTTGCCACTTACTGTCCCCCCTCTTGAAGCCAGCATCGCGATGTATGCTCATCTTCAACCTGAAATAAATCGGGATTGTGTTTGATACATTTGTCCATGACAAATGGACAGCGCGGCGCAAAGCGGCATCCATCCGGCATATTGCGAAGAGATGGCACATTCCCATCAATCGAATCCAAGCGCTTGCGCTCTCCTGTCAATTTAGGGATGGAACTGAGCAGGCCACGTGTGTACGGATGCTGCGGATTGTGAAAAATCTTCCGCACAGGGCCCTCTTCAACAATGCGTCCAGCGTACATGACGGCCACCCGCTCGCACATTTCCGCGACCACACCGAGATCGTGTGTAATAAGCAGAATGGATGTCCCGTTCTCTTTGGCCAAATTGCGCATCAAATCGAGGATTTGAGCTTGAATCGTCACATCGAGGGCCGTTGTTGGTTCGTCAGCAATCAACAACTTTGGGTTACATGCCATGGCGATGGCAATCATGACACGTTGCCGCATTCCTCCAGACAGTTGGTGGGGGTAGTCATCGACGATTTGTTCTGGCCGCGGAATGCCTACCTGCTTTAGCATCGCAATGGCTTCCTTGCGCGCTTCGTTCGATTTCATGCCTCTGTGCAGCAGCAGTGTCTCTCCGATTTGTCTACCGATTTTGTGGACAGGATTGAGAGACGTCATCGGCTCTTGAAAGATCATGCCGAGTTCATTGCCACGTACTTGTCGCATCTCTGATTCACTGATGGTAAGCAGATCCCGGCCATGATATAAAACCTCTCCGGAAATTTTCGTCGGCTGCTTTAGCAGACGCATCAGGGCCATTGACGTCACGCTCTTTCCACAGCCGGATTCCCCGACCAGGCCAAGCGTTTCTCCTGCCTTGATGTGAAACGAAACATTTTGTACTGCCTTGTAATACTGCTCATCAATTTGAAATTCAATCTGTAAATCGTTTACTTCGAGTACACTTGACATGCAATTCCCCACTTTCCACGACGTTCACAGATTTAGAATAACTTTTTTACAGTTAAAAGATGCAAAAACTCACTATTATAAATAGTGAGTTTTAATACTCATATACTTAAACATTTTTCATCAAACAACAAACAATCCAGGCGTAATTATAACAATTTATATTTAATTTAGTAATGGTTATTATTTCTTATTGATGGTTGAGCATACTTTGTTTCGGAGGATACTATACAAAGTCGAATCTAGAATCCATTTTCTCAGGGTCGTTTTTAAACTTTACTGGCTTGAACCCCATTCCGTCAGTACAAGGGAAAATTGTTATTTGGGGAGTTTCCAAAAAATTGGCTGGCGAGATTGTAGGACAAAAACGGTAATAGGTCACCACACCAGATTGAACAAGAGGAGCCAGCGCATATCCGCGCTGGCTCCTCTTTAATCCATTCACTGCAATAACGCCTTTCATCCAACCATCCGTGCGCGGCTGGACACATCAGGAGTACGAGACGTCCCGTTTCACAAAGACAAGCCATGACAGGAAGTTCATGACGATGAAGTACAGCACCAGCATCGTGATCGCAAACCCCAAGGTCAGGCCGTGAATCTGCGGACCGCCAACCACGAATTGCGTCAAATTGGTGTAGGAGAACAAGATGTACTTCACCCACGCGTAACTGCTCAGTGCCGAGACCAGCGTGCTGCCAACCAGGAAGGCCAAAATCGAAATCATGATGGCCAGCGTGCTGCTGCGGAAAATGGCGGAAATCATAAACGCGATGGTGATGATAATGACCACTTGGATCAGGAGAAAACCGTACTGCATCAGCAGATAAGCCGCTGTTCCCATATGCTGTAAGTGGCTGTTGGCGTCGACATATACTTGCGGCTGCGTCGCGCCAGAAGCGCCGAAAAATATCCAGCCGATGAGCAGCGATCCCACGAACATCACGGCAGTCATGAACAGTCCGAACAACATGGCCGCCAAATATTTTGCAGTCAAGATTTTCGTCCGCGTCGCCGTCTGTGTGAGCAGCATCTTGATGGTGCCGCTGCTGAATTCACTGGCAACGACATCGCCGGCAATGACGACAATGAAGGCCACTAGCAATGCTGAGAGATTTTCAGCCGTGCTGGCGAATTTCCAGCCAGTTGTGTGGTTCGGATCGATATTATGCGCAATGTCGTATTGATTTACTTGAATTTCTTGTTTTAATTGTGCCACTGTTGATGCGGGTAAATGTGAATTCTTCTTTTGCAGGCTCTGCTGCAATTGCGACGTCTGTGTCGTCAAAGTTTGCTTCCAGTTTGGGTCCGCATGTTGATGTGTCCGCAAAACCACGGCGACCAAGATGATGGCAATCAACATCAGCACAACGAGAATCCAGGTGCGCATGCGACGGTATATCTTCATATTTTCGTTGCTAATCAACTTAAACATTCGAAACACCCCCCGTGATTTCTAAGAAGGTTTCCTCAAGTGACTTGTTGTTCGTGCGTACACCGTAGATTTTTACGTTGGCCAACGCCAGACAATGGACAATGTCCGGAATCGTCTCCCGACCACCGACGGCGACTTCGACTCTTTTGTCCATCTGCACGACGGATATCGACTCGTACTGCGCCTTTATCGCCGCTGTCGCCGCTGCGGCATCGCCCACTTCGATGCTGACCACCTGTTGCGTCTCTCCGCTATCCTCACTGTGGATGGGGCGGACGTCGACCAGCTTGCCCGCCTGGATGATGGCCACCCGGTCGCACATCAGTTCCATTTCCGAGAGCAAGTGGCTGGATACGATCACGGCGAGTCCTTGGCTTTGAGCCAGGGATCGCAAATAATCCCGCAATTCGCGGATCCCCGCCGGATCCAAACCGTTTGTCGGCTCGTCCAAAATCAGCACATCCGGACGGCGCAATAATGCCTGTGCCAACCCGAGACGCTGGCGCATCCCCAGCGAGTATGTCTTTACCTTCTCATGAATGCGTTGATCTAAACCAACTTGCTTCGCGACTTCGTCAATCCGCGCGCGATCCACGCCAGGCGACATCTTGGCAAAGTGCCGCAAGTTCTGATAGCCTGTCAGATATTTGTACAACTCTGGATTTTCGACGATGGCGCCGACATGTTTCATCGCTTGCGAAAAGTTCTTCGAGACGTCTATGCCATTGATGAGCACCTGACCGCTGGTTTTGGAGATCAGTCCCACCATCATCCGAATGGTTGTGGTCTTTCCAGCGCCGTTTGGCCCAAGAAAGCCAAACACTTCGCCTTTCGGTATATCGAAAGAGAGATTATCAACGATGGTCTTCTTGCCAATGGTCTTTGTCAGATTGCGGATTTGGACAGCAATCGTTTGGGACACATTTACACCTCCTGATGAATTTAGGTAAATCATGGAGTTTACATTAAAAATGAAGTTCATTTCAACGAGAGCATTCATTCTGATGGCATAGCATTCCGCATAAAAAACTGGATATGCAAATGGCGCACCCATGAATCGCATTTGAAGATGCTGAGGTCATTTTTTGAGGAAATTTTCACCTATCACAATATACATGGATATAGATAACATAGCAAGGGGCATTGAATATGAAGTATATACAATGCCCAATCAGTTTATACGCTATAAAGTGTTATGATAGGCCATCATTAGGCTTCGAAGAAAATTGGATTTGACAGCGCGGGCATGCTCTCGTCTCCTACTCTTTGCTGGCACCCAAGAAAATCCCTTTGACAAAGTACTTCTGAACGAACGGATAGGCCAAAATCAACGGGAGAACCGCAATGATGATACCCGCCATCTTGACATTCGTCGTGACGAGATTTCCACTTGAAGCAGACGAGCCCTGGTCGACCAAGCCGTACAATGCGACCTGAAGCGTGTCTTTGGACGAATTATTGATCAAGAGCAGCGTCGTCAACAGGTTATTCCAACGTCCGACAAACTCAAACAGGGTCACTGTAGCCAGGCCTGCTTTAGAGAGCGGGAGATAAATGCTCCAAAAGGCTCGAAATTGCCCTGACCCGTCTATTTTTGCGGCTTCTAAAATGTCCATAGGTATCGACTGGAAAAAGTTCCTCATGAGGAGAATACTAAATCCTGAAACAGCGCC